>JALZOI010000197.1 GCA_030857245.1 Myxococcota bacterium | reverse complement strand
CTGTGGGAGACCCTCGGCGAGCTCGCGATCGCTCGCGGGGACCTGCTCGTCGCGACCGTGTTCACCACCGGCGACGAGGTCGCACTGCTCCGCGATCGCTCGGAGGCCGTGCGCGCGAGCGCGAATGCCGAGCTCGCGGACCTCCGCGTCGACCCCACCGATGGCGCGGCGCACACGGGCTTCTGCGAGCTCGTCGGCACGGTGACGTTCCCGCAGTACCAGACCGGCGCGCAGCCGTTCGACAGCGATGGCACGTTCGTGTTCGACGCGAGCGGGATGCCGGGCGTGCAGGGCTCGCTGACGGTGCCGGTCACGCTCACGATCCCGACCGGCCCGATGCCCGCGGGCGGCTGGCCGCTGTGGCAGTTCTTCCACGGCTCGGGCGGCGCGTCGGTGGACCTCGTCGACGATGGCCCGAGCGCGACGCTCGAGAGCGGCCCGACGGTCGGCGAGGGCCCCGGAGCGGTCGTCGCGCGGCGCGGGATCGCGGCGGTCGCGGCGGCGCTGCCGATCAACCCGGAGCGGCTGCCCGGCGCGAGCAACTACGCGTACCTCAACCTCAACAACCTCGCCGCGTTCCCGTACACGTTCCAGCAGGGCGTGTTCGAGCAGCGGCTGCTCCTCGATGCGCTGCTCGCGCTCGAGATCCCGGCCGCCACGCTCGCGGCGTGCGCCGGCGTGCAGGCGACCACGCATCGCTTCGACGCGACGAAGGTCACGGCCGGCGGCCACTCGATGGGCGGCATGTACGCCAACATGATCGGCGCGATCGAGCCGCGCCACGGCGCGCTCACGCCCTTCGGCGCCGGCGGGTTCTGGAACCTGATGATCCTCGACACCGCGATCGTCCCGGGCTCGAAGGATCTGCTCGCCGGCGTGCTCGGCGTCGACTCCGAGCACCTGACCTTCGTGCACCCGGCGATGAGCCTGATCGGCCTCGGCTGGGAGATCGCCGAGCCCGGCGCCTCGATGGCGCGCATCGCGCGGCGCCCGCTCCCCGGGATCCCGGCGCGCCACGTCTACCAGCCGATCGGCATGGACGATCAGTTCTTCCCGAACGCGATCTTCGACGCCGCCGCCCTCGCCTACGGCAACCAGCAAGCCGGCGAGCAGGTGTGGCCCGGCACCCAGGCCGCGCTCGCCGTCGACGGCCTCGCCGGCGTGCAGAGCTACCCCGTCAAGGGCAACCGCGGCACGACCTCCGTCGTCGTCCAGTACACCGACGGCGGCCTGCTCGACGCCCACTACATCCACCGCCAGCTCGAGGCGGTCCGCTACCAGTACGGCTGCTTCCTCGCGAGCTACCTGCGCGACGGGGTGCCGACCGTGCCGGCGCCGGCGGCGGTCGGCGCGGCGTGCCCTTGATCGCGAGCGGATGTCGCGCTCAGCGCAGCGTCACTTGTAGCCGGTACACGAACTGGCCGCCGCCCGGCGTCGCGAAGCCCGAGGCCACGACCATCAGGTAGTAGGTCTTCGCGATGGCGCTCGGGTTGCGCGCCGTCGCGTCGAGCGGCGTCGTGCCGGTGCCGTCGATCAGCGAGCAGAAGCCGCGGCCCGAGTCGTTGTCCTCGGCGACCTGCGCGCCGAGGTTGTCGAGGAGGACCAGCCGGCTGTCGAGGCCGCCGCTCTCGCAGGTCTCGGCCTGGCGGTCGCCCTCGACGAGCTCCGCGCGGATCCGCCCGTTCGGAGGCACCGTGATCGCGTAGACGTCGACATCGCCGAACGTCAGGTGGTTGCCGAACACGAAGGTCTCGTTGGCGTTCGCGAGGTTGGTCGAGGCCGTCGCGGTGGTCTCGTTCGGCTCGGTCTCGGTGCCGCCGTTGCCCTGGAACGCGACCTGGAGCAGGTACGCGCCGACCGTGGCGTTGTTGCCGCGCTCCTCGACCTGGACGTAGTACGTGCCGGCGGCGAGGAAGATCACGACCGCGCCACACTCGGCGATGCCGCTGCCCGCGAGATCGCTGACGAGCGAGTTGCTCGCGCCGTCGAAGACGCGCAGGTCGAGCGTCGCCGCCGAGCAGTCGCCCGACGACGTGAACGTCTCGAACCGGACGGTGGTGGCGGTCGCGACCGTCACCTGGAAGCGATCGACATCGCCCGCCGTGCCGATCGCGCCGGCGACGAACGCGTTCCCGACGATCTGCACCGAGCTCGCCGTCGCCTCGGCGGTGGTCTCGTTCGGCTCGACCTCGGTGACCTGGTTCTCGATCACACACGCCATGCTGCAGCCGTCGTTGTTCGACGTGTTCGCGTCGTCGCACTGCTCGCCCGTTTGGAGCACGCCATTGCCACACACGAGCTCGAGCTGGCACGTGCTGCTGCAGCCGTCACCGTCGGTCGTATTCGAGTCGTCACACCCCTCCGACGGCGCCACGAAGCCATCGCCGCAGACGATCGGGGTGTAGACGACGTCGAGGAGGTAGCCCGCGATGACCGCGTTGTCGCCGAACTCGACGACGTGGGCGTAGACCGTCTCGCCGGGCGCCATCAGGAGCGTGAGTCCCGAGCAGCGATCCGTCGTGCCGTTGCGGTCGTTGTTACTATCGAGCACGACCCCCGCCGCGGTGCGGAGGTTGAGGCCGGTGTCGATGAGCCCGACGCCGGTCGTGCCGCACGGCACGCCGATGCCCCTGCCCGGGCCCATGTTCCAGGTATCGAACCGCACGAGCACAGAACCGGCGGTCGGGTTCATGAACGCGAAGACATCCTCGTCACCCGACGGCGTGAGCTTCGCGAGGATGCGCTTCGAGGTCGTGAACGCACCGTTGGTGTTCGCATTCGCGACCGCCGTGGCGTTGAAGTCGTTGCCGGTGATGCCCGTCGCGCCGGTGATCGTCGCGCCGTCATCGTTGGGCTCGACCTCGTCCGCGGTGTTCTCGAGCTGGCAGGTGCTGCTACAGCCGTCTCCCCCGGTGAGGTTGTCGTCGTCACACTGCTCGCCCACGCCGACGATGCCGTCGCCACACGGCACCGGGGTGTAGGTGACGTCGAGCGTGTAGCTCGGAATCACGGCGTTGTCGCCGTACTCGACGACGTGCGCGTAGACCGTCTGGCCCGGGCCGATGCCGAACGACAGCGCCGAGCAGCGGTCGGTCGCGCCGTTGCGATCGTCGTTGCTCGCCAGCGAGGTGCCCGCGGCGTCGCGGATGTGCATGCCGGTATCGATGGCGGTGCCGCACGCGACGCCGATGCCGTAGCCCGGTGCGTTGTTCCAGATGTCGAGCTGCGCGACGACGGTCGCGGTGCCCGGGTTGTGGAACGCGAACACGTCCTCGTCGCCCACCGTGAGGATCCGCGCCGCGATGCGAGTCGACGTGGTGAACGCACCGTTCGCATCCGCATTCGCGCTCGCGAAGTCATTGCCCACCGTGCCGCTGCCGCCCGGGCCGGTGCTGCCGTCCTCGTTCGGCTCGACCTCGGTCACCGCATTCTCGACCTCGCAGGTCAGGTCGCAGCCGTCGCCTGCGACCATGTTGCCGTCGTCGCACTGCTCGGCCGGCTGCAGGATCGAGTCGCCACAGAACGGCTCGACCTGGCACGTCGCGCTGCACCCGTCACCGGAGGTCGTATTGCTGTCGTCGCACTGCTCGCCAAGGCCGACGACGCCGTCGCCGCAGACGATGTCCGCGTACTTCACCAGGAGCACGTACGGCCCGAACACCGCGTTATCGCCGAACTCGACCAGGTGCGCGAACCGCGTCTCCCCCGGGAACAGGCTGAACGTGAGCGTGGAGCAGCTGTCCGTCGTACCGTTGCGGTCGTCGTTGCTCGCGAGCGAGCCGCCGGCGGCGTCGCGCACGACGAAGCCGGTGTCGAGGACCGAACCGCACGGGACGCCGACGCCGTAGCCGGCGGACAGGCTCCAGACGTCGAACGTCACCGTCACCGGGTTCGGCCGCAGGTTCGTGAACGCGAAGATGTCCTCGTCGCCGGCGGGAGAGAGCGAGCCGACCAGCGTGGTGTCTCCGGCGAGCGTGCCGTTGTTCAGCGGGTGAGCCGTGCCGAAGTCGTTGCCGTTGAGGCCGCTGCCGCCGATCGACGGCGTGCCATCCTCGTTGGGCTCGAGCTCGGCGACGGCGCCTTCGAGCTGACAGGTGGCGCTGCAGCCGTCGCCCGCGGTGGTGTTGGAGTCGTCACACAGCTCGCCCGGGCCGACGTCACCGTCGCCGCACACCGACGGCGTGAACCGGACGTCGAGCGCGTAGCTCGCGATCGCGGCGTTATCCCCGAACTCGACGACCTGCACGTAGACGACGTCGCCCGGGAACAGCGCGATCGAGAGGCTCGAGCAGCGGTCGATCGGACTCCCCGGGCGGTTATCGTTGGACGCCAGCACGGTGCCCGCGGCGTTCTTCACCTGGAGGCCGGTGTCGATCGAGCTGGCGCACGACGTGCCGATGCCATACGCGGCCGCGAGGTTCCAGGTGTCGAGCTGCACCCGCATCGGGACCGTGTCGTCGTTCGCGAGCTTGAAGATGTCCTCGTCGCCGATCGGGCTGATCGCGGCGATGATCGTCGCGGAATCCGTGAGGGCGCCGTTCGCATCCGGTGCCGCGGTCGCGAAGTCGTTGCCGGTGATCCCGGGTGCGCCCGAGGCCCGCGTGCCGTCATCGTTCGGCTCGATCTCGGCGGTCTCGATGGCGCACGTCGCGCTGCACCCGTCCGCGCTCTCGGTGTTCCCGTCGTCGCACTGCTCGGTGCCGGCGATCACGTCGTTGCCACACGCGGTCAGCGTGCAGTTCGAATCACAACCGTCGCCCTCGGCGGCGTTGCCGTCGTCGCACGCTTCGTCGCCGGCCATCACGCCGTTGCCGCACGCGGTGGGCTGGCAGTTGCTGTCACAACCGTCGCCGCTGACCGAGTTGTTGTCGTCGCACGCCTCGTCGGGCGCCTTGATGCCGTTGCCGCAGAACGACTGCTTGCAGTTGGTGTCGCAGCCGTCGCCCTCGACGTCGTTGCCGTCGTCGCACGCCTCGGCGAAGTTGGTGATGCCGTCGCCGCAGCCCGGGATCCGGCAGACGCTGTCGCAGCCATCGGAGTCGAGCGTGTTGCCGTCGTCGCACTGCTCGCCGGCCTCGACGACCCCGTCGCCGCAGATGACCTGAGGTCCGGTTGGTGAGTTGTCACCGCACGCAGCGACGAGGATGATCAAGGCAAGTGTAAGGACGAGCTTCACGGCGGCGGACACTAGCAGAACGCTGTGATCCCGAATCGTGGCGGGTGCGCGATCGCGTGCACCAGCAACTAACTTCCGCTGTTGTGGGTCGGGGACCTGCGCGCGACGCCGGCGATCGCAGCCGAGATACCGATGAGGCCGATCGCGTGGTCGGGTGACGTCCGTGGCCGTCACGCGATCGCGCGAGTGGGCTACTTGATCCGATCGAGCGGAGGGTCGAGCGGGTCCAGTAGCGGATCAAAACCCGCCATGCCGAGGCGCTCCCTCGGAATCATGAACGAGTCGGCCTGCGACTGCATCAGCAGCAAGACCTCGACATACGCGGCGGCGCGACCGGACTCGAGCCCGTCACGCGGATCCGCTGCCTGGTTCCGCCGGGCCTCGGCGGCGGCTTCGCGGAGCAGGTAGAACAGATCCCGAACGTAGAGCTCGCACTCGGTCATGGCGTCCTCCGCTTTGCCACGGTCGGCGGGGAGGTGGGAATCAGCGCCGCCGGCGAAAGTTTGCGTTGGTGGAGGGCGTCCCCTTTCGGGCCGAAGTTGCGTTGGTGGAGGGCGTCCCCTTTCGTGCCCTAGCGATCTCGCAGAGTTAACTGCGTCGAAGTTGCGTTAGTGGAGGGCGTCCCCTCCTTGCAAATGGGCGCCGGCGGGCTTATCGAGACGGCGATGAGCGCTCCCCAACGACACGAGTTCCAGGCCGAGGTGAAGCAGCTGCTGGACCTGATGGTTCACTCGTTGTACTCGGACAAGGATGTCTTCCTCCGCGAGCTGATCTCGAACGCCTCGGACGCGCTCGACAAGCTGCGGTTCGAGCGGCTGACCAACAACGACGCGGCCGATGCGGCGGCGGCCGTGGCCGACCTCCAGATCGAGCTGGCGTCCGACCCGGCGGCGCGGACGCTGACGATCAGCGACAACGGGATCGGGATGACGCGCGACGAGGTCATCCGCAACATCGGGACGATCGCGAAGTCGGGCACGCGCGAATTCCTCGCGGCCGCGAAGGCGGCGCCGCGGCAGGGCGCGCTGTCGCCCGAGCTGATCGGGCAGTTCGGCGTCGGGTTCTACGCGGCGTTCATGGTCGCGGACCGCATCGAGCTGGTGACGCGCAAGGCCGGCGAGACCACGGCGACGCGCTGGGTCTCGACGGGGGACGGCTCGTACACGATCGAGGACGCCGAGCGGGAGCACCCCGGCACCACGATCACGCTCCACCTCAAGGCCGCCGCGGCCGACGCCGACGCCGACGAGCACGGCCCGCGGGACTACACCGACGCGCGCGTGCAGGACGAGATCGTCAAGCGCTACTCGGACTTCGTCGCGTACCCGATCAAGCGCGGTGACACGACGCTGAACTCGATGAAGGCGATCTGGGATCGGCCGAAGTCCGAGGTCACCGAGGCCGAGTACAAGGAGTTCTACAAGCACATCTCGCACGACTGGACCGATCCGCTGCGGACGATCCCGATCAAGATCGAGGGCACGCTCGAGGCCTACGCGCTGCTCTACCTGCCGGCGAAGCCGCCGTTCGATCTGTTCAGCCCCGAGATGAAGCGCGGCGTCCAGCTCTACGTCAAGCGTGTGTTCGTGATGGACGAGTGCAAGGAGCTGATGCCCTCGTACCTGCGGTTCGTGAAGGGCGTCGTCGACGCGCACGACCTGTCGCTCAACGTGTCGCGCGAGATCCTGCAGAAGGACCGGCAGATCGCCGTGATCCGCAAGCAGCTCGTGAAGAAGGTGCTCGCGACGCTCGACGAGATGAAGCGCGACGCCCGCGAGGACTTCCTCGGCCTCTGGGCCGGCTTCGGCCCCGTCCTCAAGGAGGGCCTGGTCTCGTTCGAGCAGGCGGATCACGACAAGCTGCTCGACCTCATCATCGCCTCGACGACGCACGACGCGGCGCAGCCGACCACGCTCGCCGAGTACGTCGGCCGCATGAAGGAGGGCCAGGACGCGATCTACGTGCTGACCGGCACGACGAAGGAAGCGGTCGCACGCTCGCCGCTGCTCGAGGGCTTCACCGCGAAGGGGTACGAGGTCCTGCTGTTCTCGGATCCGATCGACGAGATCTGGCTCGAGCGCGAGCGGACGTTCCAGGGCAAGCCGCTCAAGTCGATCGGCCGCGGCGACGTCCAGCCCGGCTCCGAGGACGAGCGCAAGGCCGCGGCCGCGGCGATCGAGGATCGCCGCCGCGAGCTCGGCGAGCTGCTGGTGTGCCTGCGCGCCGCGATCCAGGACGACGTCAAGGAGATCCGGCTGTCGAGCCGGCTCACGTCGTCGCCGGCGTGCCTCGTCGCCGACGAGCACGACCTCACGCCGCGCATGCAGAAGCTGCTCGAGCAGATGGGCCAGGCCGCCCCGCCGGTGCGCCCCGTGCTCGAGCTCAACCCGACGCACCCGCTGATGGCGAAGCTCGAGGCGGTGTTCGCCGCCGACTCCACCGATCCGCGGCTCGCCGCGTATGCGCGGCTGCTGCTCGGCCAGGCCTACCTCGCCGACACCGGCCAGCTCCCCGACCCCGGCACGTTCGGCAAGGCGCTCGACGAGATCATGCTCCGCGCGATCTAGCGGAGCGGCGGTACGTCGTGTGAGCCCCCCCACAAATGCCGCGCGAGGCCGATCGCGAGGCGGGGAGGTTCGCCGCGATCTCGCGTATCCTGCACGACGGAGGGGCGATGGAGAGCGAGCACAAACCCGGCAAGCGAGATGGCAGCGCGCAGGCTCCGGCCGCCGCTGCGCCAACGGTCGGCAAGGTCGCCAGCTCCTACGCCGAGGCCGCCGAGGCCGCCGAGAGCCACGACTCCCCGGTCGATCAAGCGCTCGGCCAGGCGGGAGGCGGCGAGCCGCACGCGTCGGGCGCGAAGCTCCACACCGGCCCCGCGGCGCAGGCGGCCGCCCGGGAGCTCGGCGCGGCCGCGTTCACCGCAGGCGACAACATCTACTTCGGCGAGGGCCAGCACGCGCCCGGGACGCCCGAGGGCGATCAGCTCCTCGAGCACGAGCTCGCGCACGTGCAGCAGACCAAGGGCGGCACCCCGCCGACCCCCGGCAACTACAAGGTCTCGAAGCCCGACGATGCGGCCGAGGTCGCCGCGACCGAGGCCGAGACGGGAGAGGGCTCGGTGGGATCTGCCGAGAGCGGCACGATCCACCTCAAGAAGAAGATCACCGCGCCGGCGGCGCCCACCGTCGACAAGCTGCAGGAGTTCTTCGACGCGCTCGCCGCGAGCAACGTCGCCGACGCGCAGACGAAGTGGGCCGCGCTCAACGCCAAGGAGAAGGCGAAGATGCGCAAGGCGTCGGTCGCGAAGTACCCGGCAACGCTCAAGGCCGATCCGGTGGAGTCGATCCTCGAGATCATGGCGAAGGACGGCCTCGGCATCCTCAAGGAGGTCAAGGCAGCGTTCGACAAGCTGAGCTACGCCGACCACATCCTCGACGACGCCACGCACGATGCCGCGTACTGGATGCCCGCGCTGAAGGGTGCGTCGCTCTACAACCCGTGGCTGGCGAAGCTGCCCGACCACGCGAAGCTGACCGAGGCGCGGCTGACCAAGCTCGAGCCGTGGATGAAGGAAGCCACGACGATCACCGACACCCGCAAGCTGTTCGAGCACGCCTACCCGAAGCTCAAGGACGCGTCCTACGGCCCGGCGTTCCTGAAGGCCGCGAAGTGGGAGGTCGACGACGTCAAGCGGATGTGGAAGTCGCTGCAGGGCAAGGTGCCGCTGACGCACGCCCAGACGATCAGCGGCGGATTCAACCTCGGCACCCAGGAGAAGCTGTTCACGAAGAACGCGGCCGGCACGCTCGTGTGGACGACGCTCGGCTTCGGGTGGCACGACCCGGGCGTCCACATGATCGTGATGCCGAAGAACTCGTCGACCGCGACGGAGGGCGGCACCACGCACGACATGACCGGCGGCAGCGGCTCCGGCGTCGTCCCCGCGGGCACGGCGGCCGACCCGCTGCTCTCGCACTGGGACGGCACGATGCTGCACGAGATCGGCCATGGCGTCGGCGACCGCACCGATGGCAACAGCTTCGCGAAGAAGCACGGAGACTGGAAGGGCAGCCAGACCTGGGACGTGTGGTCGCGGAAGCTGTTCGACGACGCCGCGGCCACCGCCGCGCTGCCGACACCCGCGCCGAAGAAGCTGCTGCCGGCAGCCACCGCCCGTCAGTTCCTCGCGAAGGAGATCGCCGGCGGTGCGTTCCTGCCGCCGAAGTGGACGCGGCCGGACGTCGTCGCGTTCATCAACATGCACTACGCCGGGCAGAAGCTCGTCGGGTACTGGACGAAGGTGAAGAGCGGCACGGATGCCTACAAGGCCGACACCGACAACGATGGTGGCGACAGCCGCACGTATGTCTGGCTGTCGCGCGGCGGGCTCAACTACACGAGCTACAAGAAGGACATCTCCGATAACAAGGTCTCCTGGTACAGCCTGTCTTCGACGGTCGAGTGGTTCGCCGAGCAGTACGCGAACTACTACCGGACCGGCAAGAGCGGCGCCGGCGCCGACACGGACACCAAGGCCAAGCTCGCGGCGATCGACAAGATGGACGCGACCAAGAGCGGTGGGCTGAAGGCGTCGGCGACCCCCGGTGCCGGCGGCGCCAGCGAGGGGTCCAGCGAGGGCGGCGGTGACCCGGGCGGGAGCGCGAGCAACGCCACGGCCGGCGCCAAGGGAGGCGGCCCGCCGCCCGCGGTCGACAACAGCTCCGCGGCGGTCGCGGCTCGCATCCATCGCATGAACTTCGAGTGATGCGCGTCCTGCTGCTGGGCCTCGGGGTCGTGTTCGCGTGCTCGAAGCCGCCCCGCCCCGCCCCCACGACCACGAGTGCTGGTAGTGATGGAGGTGCCGACGCGACCGTCGTCGTCCCACCAGCGAGCGCGGCCGCATCCGATGCGGGTCGCCCGAAAGGATCGAGCATGTCGACGCTGCCTCCCGAGACCGAAGCGCTGCTCACGGCGCACTACCAGCAGCAGGGCTGGGGCACGCCGCTCGAGGTGATCACCTACGAACGCGTGCCCGGTCTCTTCCAGGCGGAGTTCGCCGACGGTGCCGACTACGTCGTCGTGCAGGACGGCAAGGTGGTCGCGGGCAAGGGCCTCGCCGCGCTCGGCACGTACATGCGTGCCGTCGACCTGCTCGCGCACCGGCCCGAGGCCAAGGACCTGACGACGCTGCTCGCGGTGTTCGGCGCGCTGCCGCCGGTCAGCGGGTACGCGACGCCCGACCAGTTCTACGACTACGCGAAGCACGCGCAGCTCAACCCCAAGGTCGAGCTCGCGGGTGACGCGGGCCGGCTGATCCTTCACTACCTGGTCCCGCGCCAGGGCGGCCCGGTGCCGAACCCGAACCTCGTGACGGTCAAGCGCTGGACGCTGGAGATCCCGAAGACCTACAAGCTCGCGTGGCACGAAGCCGAGACGAAGCTCGACACCAGCGGCCCCTGATGTCGATCACGCGCAGCGATCGCGTCCCCTGCACGTGCGGTGCGCCGCTCGAGATGGTCGTCGCCGACAGCCTCAACGCCGGCCGCCATCCCCACCTCAAGCAGGCGATCCTCGATCGCACGCTGCACGTGTTCCGCTGCGAGCTGTGCCAGGGCGTGCTCGTCGTCGAGAAGGACCTGATGTACTTCGACTTCGAGCGCAGGCAGTTCTTCTGCGTCTATCCGCAGCGCGAGCGCGCGCACGAGC
>JALZOI010000791.1 GCA_030857245.1 Myxococcota bacterium | reverse complement strand
CGCTTTGCGCCGCGACGGCCGGCCGCGCAAGTCCTGCGCAGGCCTCGGATCGCCGGCGGCACGCAGTGGGCTCGACGTATGCGATGACGCTGGTCGAGCCGGCGCGGACTGATTACGATCACGGGTGACGTGGCTTTCGACCTTCATGCTGTCGCGGCGGCGCTGCTCGACGCCGCACCGGACGCCATGTTCGTCGTCGATGACGGCACGATCGTGTTCGCCAACGAGGAGGTCGAGAAGCTGTTCGGGTACCGGCGCGACGAGCTGGTCGGCGGCCCGATCGACCGGCTGGTCCCGGACGCCGTGCGCGGCCGGCACGCCGAGTACCGCCGGACCTACGGGACGGCGCCCACGCGCCGCGCGATGGGGCACTTCGAGGTGCCCGCCCGGCGGCAGGATGGCGCCGAGGTCTGGGTCGCGATCGGCCTGAGCCCGCTCGTCGTCGACGGGCGGCTGCTCGTGATCGCGATCGCCCACGACGTGACGGAACGCCGGCGGCTGCAGGAACGGCTGCGCTATCTCGGCAGCCACGACGCGCTGACCGAGCTCTACAACCGGGCCTACTTCGACGACGAGCTCGCCCGCCTGGAGCGCGGCCGGCTCGCGCCCATCTCGCTGATCATGATCGATCTCGACCGCCTCAAGCGGACCAACGATGAAGAGGGGCACGCCGCGGGCGATCGCTTGCTCCGGCGCACGGCGGCCGTGCTGCGCACCGTGTTCCGCGCCGAGGACGTCGTCGCGCGGATCGGGGGTGACGAGTTCTGCGTCGTGCTCCCCGGGGTTGGCGAGAATGATCGCCGCAGGGCGGTCGAGCGGACGCGGCGCGCGGCGGACGTGGAGGGAGTCGAGATGTCGCTCGGTGGCGCCACGGCGACCGAGACCCGGGGCCTCCAGCGCGCCCTCCAGGAGGCCGACCAGGCGATGTACGCGGACAAGGTCTCGCGGCGGTCCGGCTCCTGAACGCCGCGCCCGGCGGTCGGCGCGCGACCGCGGATCAACGCGCGGGCTGCAACCGCTCGCGGAAGAAGGCGAGCACGCGGTCGAGAGCGAGCCGCGTTGGATGACCGGGCTCGTCCACGTAGTGGATCGCGAGCACCGAGTGGGCGGTCCGCCCGAGGCCGTGCGGGTTGCCCGGCCCGGAGTCGATCTCGATCGCCAGGAAGCCATCGCCGAGCTCGTCGCGCAGCCGCGCGAAGCGCGCGTCGGGCACGAGTCGATCGTGGGTGAACCGCAGGCCGAGCACGCACGTGCCCGCCGCGGCGCGCTGGCGGATCACCGCGAGGTCGGCGTCGGAGACGCCCAGATCCCGGCGATGGGCGCGCGTGATCGGGAACGGCACCGAAGGCTGGCTCAGGACCGGTGCGACGACGGCCTCGTCGACCATCATCGCGAGTGCGAAGCCGCCGGTCAGGCACATGCCGATCGCGCCGACGCCGGGGCCGCCGCAGGCCGCGTGCGCCTCGCGCGCGAGGGCCCGCAACCACGTCGTGATCGGGCTCGTCGTGCCGGTCGCCCACACCGCGAACTCGCGCGACACGCACGCGCGCAGCAGGCCCGCCGCCGTCGAGCGCACCCCGACCGCGGCGCCGGCCTGGCCGAACAGCGACGGCAGGTACACCGTGAAGCCCGCCTCGATGACGCGGCGACCGAACGCGAGCACCCCGGGATGCAGGTTCGGGATCTCGTGCATCACGATCACCGCGGGGCCCGCGCCACCGCGGAACACCGGTCGGGTGATCCCGTCGAACGTGAGGTCGTGGCGTTCGAGATCGGACAGGTCGGTCAGGGGCACGCCGCAGAGCGTACACGGACGTACGCCGCCTCCGCCGCACCTGCCCCGACGTGCGTGGACCCACCGCGACGATCGTGCTGTGGCGCGCCACACCCGCCCGGTGTGACCGCCAGTCGTGTTGGCACGCGCGGGCGGCTGCCGGAAGGCCGTGAAATTGCGTAGCTCCAGGATCCGGCGCCGAGGCACGAGGTTTGCGATGATGTCACCCATGCTGAATCGACTCTCGCTTCCCCTCGCCTCGCTCGCCCTCGCGGTCTCGGCCTCGGCCTGCGTCATCGCCAATGACGACGCCACCCTCACGGTGGTGAACGACTCCGACTACCTGATCTACGAGCTCTACGTCGCGCCGGTCGACACGACCTCGTGGGGTCGCAACCTGCTCGGCGGTGACTACCTCGCCCCCGGCGAGGAGATCACGCTCGGCGTCTCCTGCGACTACTACGATGCGCGCCTGATCGATGAAGACGGCGTCGAGTGCCGCGTCTACGATCTCGACCTCTGCCTCAACGACGCCGTCTGGGAGATCCGGAACAACACCTGCGCGGTGTTCGGCGTGAACCGCCAGGGCGAGGTCGTCACCAAGCAGGGTCAGATCGAGGGCACGCACGCCGAGCAGCCCGCCGCGAACTGAGCGCGCTACGGCTCGCGGACGAGGTACATCGTGACCAGCGCCTGGTCGTCAGCCCACGGCGCGGTCAGCTCGCGACGACACAGCCGGTAGCGCCCTGGGGCGAGATCGATGATCAGCCCGCCGTCGCGTTCGCCATAGCCGTCGCCGAAACCGACGGCGCCGCCACTCGGCACGGTGGTGGCGAGGTCGCGCGCGGCGCCGACCTTCTTGAGCCAGAGGTAGACGGCGGCGAGCTTGCCGGACTCGAGCTCGAGCTCGCCGAGGTCGCTGGCGTCTGCAACGCCAGCGCGGTCGAGCGCCTCCGCGAACAGGGCCTCGACCGCGTCGGCGTGCGCGCCGTGGTGCGCGGGATCCAACCACCACGATCGCGGCGGTGCGACGAGTGCGAGCGTGTCGGCGGTGAGCCGGTAGACCTCGAGCGCGCCGGAGCGCCCCTCGAGCTCTAAGGCAAAGCCGCTGCTCGCGCCGACATCGATCGTGGTGACCTCTTCGCCCTTGCCAAGGCCACGCATGATCTCGGCGGGATGGCCCGTGAACTGCGCCTTGGTAGCGGCGGGGCGGGTAGGCACCCAGTCCGCGGCGCTGCGGGCGTCGAACACGGCGATCGTCAGCGAGGCGTTGAGCGAGGCAATGGATCCGAGCGGCGGCGGTGTCATCGACGTCCGCGCAGCTTGCCACAGCGCGCGAGCGGTCCTCACATCCAAGCTCGCTGGATGCGACCGTGTCGTACTCTCGTGACCGTGAAGCTCTCCTCGATCCGATCCCTCGCCGCGCTCGCGGCGCTCACCGCGGGCTGCGACAACCGTCCTGCTCCCTCGCCGGCCACGCCGCCCCCGACGCCGCTGCCCTCGCCGCCGCCCGGCGATGCGGGCGTGGCGGTCAGCCCGGACG
>JALZOI010000790.1 GCA_030857245.1 Myxococcota bacterium | reverse complement strand
CTCGTGCAGCGGCGGGGGCAGCCGGACCTCCGGAGGACTGCAGCTCCGGGCCGCCGCAGCGCGCCGCGCTGACGAGCTCCCGTCGGCCGAGGCCGGCGCCGCGCCTTGCAGCGCCCGGGGCTTTGCGCCATGTTCCCGGCGATATGCGAATCACGACCGCCCTCGCCTTCCTGTCCACCGTCTCCCTTGGCGTTGCCGGGTGCGAGCACAAGAGCAAGACCGACACCACGGGCGGTGGTACCGCCGTCAGCCCGCCGACGAGCCCGACCACGCCGGCGACCCCGACGACCCCGACCACCCCGACGCCCGGCGCGGCCAACCCGGCGGATCCGGGGAGCGTGCGCCCGCCGGTCGCCGCCGACCTCGCCGAGTACACGAAGGACATCCCCGGCCAGGGCGCCCTGATCGCGAAGTTCGAGACCAGCATGGGCACGATCAACTGCCAGCTGTTCCCGGAGAAGGCACCGATGACCGTCGCCAACTTCATCGGCCTCGCGACCGGCAAGAAGGCGTGGAAGAACCCGAAGACCGGCGAGACCGAGACCGGGAAACCGTTCTACGACGGGCTGATCTTCCACCGCGTGATCCCGCAGTTCATGATCCAGGGCGGCGATCCGCTGGGTCGTGGCACCGGCGGCCCGGGCTACAACTTCGCGGACGAGACCTCGCCCGCCGACAAGATGGAGACCGGCACGCTCGCGATGGCGAACGCGGGCCCGTCGACCAACGGCAGCCAGTTCTTCATCACCGAGATCGCGCCCGACTGGCTCAACGGCAAGCACACGATCTTCGGCAAGTGCAAGGAGCTCGACCTCGTGAAGAAGATCACGGGCGTGCCGCAGGACGCGCAGAACAAGCCGAACGAGCCGATCACGATGAAGGTCGTGATCACGCGCGGCACGATCTAGCAGCCGGCACCGCGGCGCGCGGCGAGCTCCGCCGACGCCTTCCCGCTTTGCTACGATGCCGCGATGGTTCGCACGCAGCGCTGGTGGCTGGTCCTGCTCGTAGCGGTCGGGTGTGGCGACGATGGCGGGCCACCGGTCGACGTCACCGCCGGACGGCTGACCGCCCGGATCGATCCCGAGCCCGCGCGGATCACGCTGCTGCTCGACGGCGCGCCGGTGTGGGCGACGCGCGCCGGCGGCGCGACCCGCGGCAAGGATGCGCCGCATGGCTTCGCCGCGACCGGCTCGCTCGCGGTCGACGTCGAGATGCAGTTCGGATCGTTCCGCTTCCGCGAGCAGCCCGAGGCGCAGCAGTGGCGCGCGATCGACAAGCTCGGCGCGATCACGCCGACGGCCGACGGCGCGACGTTCGAGTTGCTCAGCGGTGACACCCGGCTCGGCACGGGCACACTGACCTTCGTCGCCGCGACGCGCTCGGGCCCGGATCCGGAGGCCGCTGGCTTCCCGCGGCACGTCCGCATCGAGCTCGTCGCCGACCGTGGTGACCGCATCCAGCTCGCGACCGTGACCGCCGTCGACGAGCACCTGGTCGGGCTCGGCGGGCAGTCGTTCGACGTCGACCACCGCGGCGAGACCGTGCCGCTGTGGGTGCAGGAGGACGGCATCGGCAAGTACCCCGACGCCGACGACAACTATGCCGGCATCTGGTTCTTCACCGGCCGCAAGCACTCGACGCACACGCCGATGCCGATGGTGCTGTCCTCGCGGGGCTACGCGCTCGCGATCGATACCAACGCGCGCGCGATCTTCGCGCTCGGGTCGGAGCATCCCGACGTCTCGCGGTTCGAGGCGTGGGAGCGCCGGCTCGACGTCAACGTGTTCATCGGCGACGGGCCGCGTGATGGCGGGATCGAGGGCGCGGCCGCCCGCGACGCGTTCGGGCACATGATCGCGTGGACCGGCAAGCCGGCGCGCCCGCCGGCGACCGTGTTCGCGCCGTGGATCGACGCGATGTTCGGCGAGGCCAACGTCCGCCGCGTGGCGCAGAAGCTCCGTGCCGAGGGCATCGCGGGCTCCGTGATCTGGACCGAGGACTGGCGCGGCGGTCAGGACACCGCCACCACCGGCTACGCGCTCCACGAGGACTGGCGCGTCGATCGCGCCATGTACCCCGGCTTCGAGCAGCTCGCGGACGACATCCGCGCGCTCGGGTTCGCGTTCCACACCTACAACAACACGTTTCTCGACGAGACCGCGGATGTCCACGCCGAGGCCGTCGCGCTCGGGCACGTGATCGATCGCGAGGACGGCACGCCGTACCACTTCACCGGCGTGAAGTTCACGCCCTCGACCATGCTCGACCTGTCGAGCCCCGCCGCGGTGAGCTGGGCCAAGAGCGTGATGGGCGAGGCGCTCACGCTCGGCTCCGATGGCTGGATGGCCGACTTCGCCGAGTGGCTGCCCACCGACGCCGTGCTCGCCTCGGGCGAGAGCGCGCTCGCCGTGCACAACCGCTACCCGGTCGACTGGGCGCGCTTCAACCACGAGCTGTTCGCGACGTCGCCGGCCGGCCGCCCCGCACCGATCTACTTCATGCGCTCGGCGTGGCTCCACAGCCAGCCGCTGGTCCAGGTGATGTGGGCCGGCGATCAGCAGACCGACTGGAGCGAGGGCGACGGCCTGCCCTCGGTGATCCCGATCGGCCTGGGCCTGGGCCTCGCCGGCTTCCCGTACTTCGGCCACGACATCGGCGGCTACATGAGCCAGGGCACGACGCCGACGTCGCAGGAGCTGTTCTACCGGTGGACGACGTTCGGCGCGCTGTCGCCGGTGATGCGCACGCACCACGGCCGCAGCGTCCACGACAACGTGCAGTGGGAGCGCGACGCCGGCACGATCGCGCACTTCCGGCGGTGGACGCGCTTCCACGTCCAGCTCGCGGCGTACCTCACCGGATCGATCGGCAGCTTCGAGCGGGATGGCCTGCCGCTGTTCCGCATGATCGCGCTCGATCATCCCGACGAGGCCTGGGCGTGGACGACGATCGATCAGTACCTGCTCGGCGATCGGATCCTGGTCGCACCGATCCAGCAGGAGGGCGCGACGACGCGCACGGTCCAGCTCCCTGCCGGCAGCTGGGTCCCGCTGTTCGGTGGCGCGCCGGTCAGCGGCGACATCACCGCGACCGCCGGGGTCACCGAGATCCCCGCGTTCGTGCCGGCCGGCTCGCTGCTCGTGCTCTACCCCGACGGCGTCGCGACGATGCTCGATGCGCCCGCGTCCCCCGCGACGCTCACGGCGACGGAGGTCGGCGGCGATCGCGAGGCCTGGCTCTACAGCGGCACCGCCGCCCGCCCCGAGCACGCCCGCTGGCACGACACCGACGGGCCGGTCGGCGCGGCGCACTGGAGCTG
>JALZOI010000196.1 GCA_030857245.1 Myxococcota bacterium | reverse complement strand
GTCCGGATCAATGCCGAAAGTGCCGCATGCCCGTGAACAGCATCGCCAGCCCGTGCTCGTTCGCCGCCCCGATCACCTCCTCGTCGCGCACCGACCCGCCGGGCTGGATCACCGCGGACGCTCCGCACGTCGCCAGCACATCCACCCCATCGCGGAACGGGAAGAACGCATCCGACGCGACGACCGCGTCCTTGAGCTTCTCGCCGGCCTTGCGCTCGCAGATCCGCACCGAGTCGACGCGGCTCATCTGGCCGGCGCCGATCGCGACCGTGACGCCATCGCGCGCGAACACGATCGCGTTCGACTTGACGTGCTTGGCCACGCGCCACGCGAAGTCGAGATCCGCCAGCTCGTCCGCCGTCGGGGACCGCGTGGTCGCCAGCTTCGCGGTCGCGACGTCGACCATGCCGCGGTCGACGCTCTGCACCAGCGCGCCCCCTGCGATCGTGCGGATCGACCAGGTCACCGCCTCGGTGGGAGCGCGCCAGTCGCCGTGCGCCGCGACCAGGCGCAGGTTCTTCTTGCTGGCGAGCACGTCGCGCGCCCCCGCGGAGTAGCTCGGCGCGACCACGCACTCGAGGAAGGTCTCGACGAGCAGCGCCGCGAGCGCCTCGTCGACCTCGCGGTTGACGGCGACGATGCCCCCGAACGCGCTCGTCGGGTCGGCCTCGCGTGCCCGCGAGTACGCGGTGGCGAGGTCGCGGCCGAGCGCGACGCCGCACGGGTTGTTGTGCTTGACGATGACCGCGGCGGGCTCGGTGAGCTCGAGGCACAGCCCGAGCGCGGCATCGAGATCGAGGATGTTGTTGTACGAGAGCTGCTTGCCGCCGAGCACCTCCGCCGTCGCGATCGTCGGCCGCGTGGCCGCGCCCGTCGCGACCGCCGCGATCGGCGAGGCCGCATCGGCATAGAACGCGCCCTTCTGGTGCGGGTTCTCGCCATAGCGGAGCTCGTACAGCCGGCGCCACTGCACGCCGAGCGTGTCGGGCAGCTCGCGGCGCGGCGGCACCGTGGTCCGGACCTCCGCGATCCCGTCATCGACCGCCGACAGGTACGCCGCGATCGCGGTGTCATACGCGGCCGTGTGCGCGAACGCCTTGCGCGCGAGCTGGAGCCGCTGCGCCGGCGACAGGCCGCCCGCCCGCAGCGCGTTGCCGACCCAGCCGTAATCGGCCGGATCGACGACGACCGCGACGCGCTCGTGGTTCTTCGCCGCGGAGCGCAGCATCGACGGCCCGCCGATGTCGATGTTCTCGATCGCGTCGTCGAAGGTCGTGCTTGCCTTCGCGACCGTCGCCTCGAACGGATACAGGTTCACGATCACGAGCTCGATGGGCTCGATCGCGTGCGCCGCCATCTCGGCGCGATGCTCCGCGGTGGCGCGCCCGAGCAGCCCGCCATGGATCCTGGGATGCAGCGTCTTCACGCGGCCATCGAGGATCTCCGGCGCGCCGGTGTACTGGGACACCTGCGTGCATGGGACGCCGGCCGCGCCCAGCGCTGCGGCCGTGCCGCCGGTCGACAGCAGCTCGAAGCCGAGCTCCTTCAAGACCCCCGCCAGCTCGACCACTCCCCGCTTCTCCGAGACCGAGATCAACGCGCGGCGCATCCCGCTGGGTACCAACCACACCTTCGGTGGTCAAGCCGCTCCCGAGCTCACGAGCTCCACCCTCTCGTGTGCTCGGGGTGCTCCGCGTCGCCGACGGATCAGTTGAGATCGAACTTCTTGCCGGCGAGCAGCTCGGCGCCGAGCTCGTCCGGGGACGGCGATCCCATCTTCAGCTTGAGCAGGCCGCGCACCTCGACCTGACGGATCCGCTCGCGGGTCAGGTTCATGATCTCGCCGACCTCCTCGAGCGTGATCCCGCCGCGCTCGGCGACGTCGAGCGCGCAGGTGTTCTTGAGCTCCCACGGCTCGAGGTCGGGGAAGTTGATCTTGATCGAGCCCGTCTCGGGGTTGATGTCGAGATAGAGGTGATGCTTGCAGGCCACCCACGGGCACGGCCGCATCTCCTCGCGGCACTCGGCGCGCGAGGTCGGGCGCGGGATGTCGACCGGCGGGTACATCGCCGCGCCCACGCGCAGCTCCTCGCGGGTCAGCCGCTTCATCGCGATCGTCTTGCTCCGCGGCCGGGTGCGGCGGCGCCGCCGCCGGATCTTGCGGCTGACCTCGGGCGGTGGCTCCTCGCCACCCGTCGTCCCCTCGGTCCCGTCCGCCGAGGTCAGCTCGGCTCCGTCCAGCTCCTGGTCGAGTTCTTCATCGTCACGGTCGTCGGCGCTCATCGAATGCTCCCCTGTGGTGGTGGTGGACGGCATGGGCCCGTCTACAGAAGGTCCTCGGCGCCCCCAGCAGCGCCGGCGAGACGAAGACTGTCGGTACGTGGTGCGGCGACCCGGCGCGCGAGGGCACCGAGGCGCTCGACGACCCGGTCGCCATCGCGACGCGTGTCGACGAGCTCGCGCTCGAGCTCCTTGCGCTCGGCCGGATCGGTCTTCACGAGATCGCTCGCGAGACGCGACCACAGCTCGCTGAGGTGCTCGGCGATGCCCTCGACGAGGTCCGTGTAGAGCAGGAACTGCCCCTGGATCTCCTCGATGGTGTAGCCCTCGACCATCAGCTGCTTGACGGCGTTGATGCGGCGCACCGTCTTCGCGGGGTACACGCCGAGCGAGCCGCGGTGCTTGCCCTTGCGGCCGACGCGCTTGCTGCGCGGCAGCAGCCCCTGCTGCACGTACTTGCGGAAGCTCGCCTCGGAGAACTTGATGCCGCGGCTCGTGAAGGCGTCGACGATCTGGACCGCGGTGATGCCGTCACCGTAGGTGCCCTCGATCGCGCGGAGCTCGTCTTCCTTCAACAGGCGCGGGCGCGACAGCGGGGCGGCACTCGCGCGCGGCGCGTCGTCATCGCGGCGCTGCGAGATGTCCGCGAGGAGCGGCCGCCGATGCGCACGGAACGGCACGACCGTCCCCGTGGTCGTGGTCTCGCTGGCGGTGCCTGGATGCTGTCTGAACAACGGATTCTCCCTCGCTGACGCTGTCGACGACGCACGTGTGGCGACTGCACCGACGACACCCTGCTCCCTCGAGCAGCGCGCCGTCATGTCCGTGTGCAGTGCCCCCTGAGAGCGTCGTCTATCTTCGAGGGACGGTGGAGAGCCCAGTGTCCGACGAGGTAGCGTCACAATATTCTTGTGAATGTAATCGGTCAACAAGAGACGCGGCGGTGGTATCAAGTTTTTAACTGGTTCTCTGTTCAGGTCCGCGACGCTCCGGAGTGGTCGCGCCGACCCGCGCGAACCGAGTAGCTTCGACAGCGGTCCACACCGCATGCACCGCTGGTTCGCCGCCGCTCGTCCGCTCGCGCTGCTCGTCGCGCTCGCGTGCGGTCTCGCGTTCCTCGTCGAGGAATCGCGGGCGGAGCTCGACAGCTCGGTGTTCACGTCGCCGAGCGATCGGCTGCGCATGGTGGTGCCGCGCGGCTGGCGCGCGACCGATCAGCCGAGCTACCCGGGGCTGATCCTGTGGATGATGCGTTCACAGCCGCCCGGGCAGATCGTGCTGACCTCGGAGGCGTTCACGCGCGAGCTCTACTGCGCGTGGCCCATCACCTGCCGCCAGACGCCCGACAGCGTGACCGCGCAGTTCGCGTGCGCGCTACGCACCCGGCTCGCGGCGCAGCGGCTGCGCGTCGGTCCGGCGCAGCCCGGTCCGCGCGAGACGCAGGCGGCCGGTCTCCCGACGTTGTGGTTCGAGTACGACGACGGCAAGCGCTACCTGCGCCAGGCCGTCTCGATCGCCAACGAACGCGCGATCAGCCTCGTGCTGTCCGCGCCGACCGGCGACGCGCGAGCCTCGCACGTGCGTCCGTTCGATCAGGCACTGCGCACGCTGCGCTACCTGACCGTCGACGAGACCACGGCGGCGCCGGCGGAGGCGGTGGTCAGCGATGCGGGTGTCAGCGATGCGTCGCCGACCGCGCCCGCCGATGCCACGACGCTCGACGGCGGCGTCGTGTTCGAGTCAGCGCCAGCGCCGAAGCTCGAACCGGTGGGCCCGTGTCCGAAGTAGCCGCTGGCCGACCGATCGCAGATCGGCGGGCGCCGCCTGCGTCGTGCTGGACGGCGACGCGGCCATGGGGATCGTCGCGCCGACGCTGGCGGTGATCGACGTCGCCGGTGTCGCGAGCTCCGCCTCGCGCTCCACGAGCAGGTCCATCGGGCCGATGTCGACGCAGCCGTAGGCGCGATCGGCGGCCGAGCAGTACACGCGGACGTGCATGTGATCGTGGTGCGGCGCGCTGTCACCGGGCTGCTTCAGCGTCCGGCGCGCACGCGCGATCGTGGCCTCGGGCTCGCCGCTCTGCACGGCGAACTCGAGCAGCTTCGCCGCGATCGGCTCGTAGATGAAGATGTACTGCACGTGCGCCTCGGAGGCGGTCACGAGCTCCTTGACGAGAGCCCACGTGCGCGGGACGTCGACGTTCATCCCGCTGCCGTCACGCGCGATGCCCGCGGGCGAGAACACCTGCATGCCGTCGGGCTCGACGGGCTTGCCGTCCTTGTCGCGCACGAAGTAGAGGAGGTCCACGTCGCGGCCGCTCTGGTGCGAGCGGTGCCAGAGCCGCGCCGCCCCCCCGCCCCGCCCCGAGAGATCCGCGACCACGAGTCGCACGCCGTTAGTCTGCGGCAGCAACCGACGTGACACCGCCGTCAGCAGATCGACGAGCTCGTCGGTGCCGTAGCGCTGACCGCGCGTCCGCCAGACCTCGCGCGTGAAGAAGCCTTCTCCCTGGTCCGGCAGCCGGACACCGTCGATGATGCGGCCGCGGCTCGGCTTGCCGACGGAGATGCTCGTGCCGTCCCCGACGACGCCAAGCTGGGCGCAGCCGAGCGTGCTCGTCGCGATCATGGCCACCCCCAGACGACCGAGGATGCGAGCAGCGAGCCGAGCAGCGAGGCGCACCAGGGAAAGTATGCACGGACCGCACGCAAAGGCGAAGTGCAGGAGCTCCTGGGGGGCTTGCTGGCGGCGGCACCGACGCGTCCAAGTCCCCCGCGCCTATCTCCGAAACGACCACGAGCCAGGCGATGCGCTCGCCTGGCTCCTGCTCGCACCTACGGCGTGGCGCGCTACGTCTTGTCTTCGAACTCGGCGTCGATCACGTCCGAGTCCTTCGGGGGCTGCTGGCCGCCGCCCTCTCCGCCATCGGCGGAGCCACCCGGCTGGCCGTCGCCGCCGCCCGCCTGCTTGTACATGGCCTCGGCGACCTTGTGTGCCGCCGCCTGCAGCTTCTCGAACGCCTCCCGCAGCTCGTCGGGTGCGCTCGCGTCGCGGTTGCGCTCGAGCACGGCCTCGGCCGACTTCAGCTCCTCCTCGACCATCAGCTTCTCGGCCTCGGGCAGCTTGCCCTCGTTCTCCTTCACGAGCTTCTGCGTGCCGTAGACGAGCGTGTCGAGCTGGTTGCGCGCCTCGATCGAGTCCTTGCGCGCCTTGTCCTCTTCCTCGTGCTTCGCCGCGTCCTCGACGGCGCGCTTGATGTCAGCGTCCGACAGGCCGCTCGACGCCTCGATGCGGATCGTCTTCTCGGCGTTCGTCGCCTTGTCCTTCGCCGCGACGTTGAGGATGCCGTTCGCGTCGATGTCGAAGGTCACCTCGATCTGCGGGACGCCGCGGGGGGCGGGCGGGATGCCGGTCAGCTGGAACTTGCCGAGGGTCTTGTTGTCCTTCGCCATCGGGCGCTCGCCCTGCGTGACGTGGACCTCGACCGACGACTGGTTGTCCGCGGCTGTCGAGAACGTCTCGCTCTTGCGCGTCGGGATCGTCGTGTTGCGCGGGATCAGGACGGTGGCGACCCCGCCGAGCGTCTCGATCGCGAGCGACAGCGGCGTGACGTCGAGCAGCAGGATGTCCTTGACGTCGCCCGAGAGCACGCCGCCCTGGACCGCGGCGCCGAGCGCGACGACCTCGTCCGGGTTGACGGTGCGGTTCGGCTCGCGCTTGAAGAAGTCCTTCACCTTCGCGGCGACCATCGGAATGCGCGTCGATCCACCGACGAGGACGACCTCGTGGATGTCCTCGACCTTCTTGTTCGCGTCCGCGAGCGCCTTCTTCACGGGCTCCATCGCGCGCGCGACGATGTCCTCGATCATCTGCTCGAACTTGCTGCGCGACAGCTTCTTCAGCAGGTGCTTCGGACCGGTCGCGTCCGCGGTGAGGTACGGCAGGTTGACCTCCGTCTCCTGCACGCTCGACAGCTCGATCTTGGCCTTCTCCGCCGCTTCCTTGAGGCGCTGGAGGACCATCTTGTCCTTGCTGACGTCGATGCCGGTGTCCTTCTTGAACTCGGCGACGAGCCAGTCCATCAGGCGGTGATCGATGTCGTCACCGCCGAGGTGCGTGTCGCCGTTGGTCGAGACGACCTCGACGACCTTGTCGCCGACCTCGAGGATCGAGATAT
The DNA here is from genome assembly GCA_030857245.1 of Myxococcota bacterium. Taxonomy (GTDB): domain Bacteria; phylum Myxococcota_A; class Polyangia; order Haliangiales; family Haliangiaceae; genus JABFXX01. The sequence goes on along the minus strand of JALZOI010000196.1, from coordinate 4,446 downwards.
CGAAGGTGCCGCCGCCCATGTCGAACACGGCGATCAGCTGCTCCTTCGTCTTGTCGAGGCCGTACGCCAGCGCGGCCGCGGTCGGCTCGTTGATGATGCGCTTGACGTCGAGGCCCGCGATCTTGCCGGCGTCCTTCGTGGCCTGGCGCTGGCTGTCGTTGAAGTACGCGGGCACCGTGATCACCGCCTCGGTGACCGGCTCGCCCAGATACTCCTCGGCGGCGCGCTTCAGCTTCATGAGGACGCGCGCGCCGATCTCCTGCGGCGAGTAGCGCTTGCCGCGGATCTCGATCGCGCTGTCACCGTTGGACGCCGCCACCATCTTGAACGGGACGCGGCCCGCCTCTTCCTTCGTGGCGGGGTCGGAGAACTTCCGACCGATGAAGCGCTTGCTCGAGAACACGGTGTTCTCGGGGTTGGTGATGGCCTGACGACGAGCGATCTGTCCGACCAGGACCTCGCCCTTCTCGTCGAAGGCGACCACCGACGGGGTCAGGCGAGCGCCCTCCTCGTTTGCAATAACCTTGGGCTCCTTGCCCTCCATGATCGCAACCACGGAGTTGGTCGTGCCCAGGTCGATACCGATGATCTTGCCCATGACTGCTTTTCCTTGAGGTCTCGTTTGTGTGCTGGGCAACCTAAGTAGCCCCCAAGCGACCGTCAAGACACGGCATGAACTTCTCCAGCGGACCTGCGCGAAAGCGCAGATCCGCTCGGACGACCCTCCGGATGGTCAGGGCACGATCAGGTGAAAAGGCGCTTCAGCCAGCTCACCAGCCCCGGCGGACGGGCGGCATCGTTCGCGTGGTCGAGGACCGCCTCGAGCTCCTTGGGATCGAACCACACACCATGGGTGACGCAGCGGTCGACCGTGACCTCCTCGATCTGTTCGCGGGGCATCGCGCCCTCGCAGACCGGGCAGCGCCGCGGTCCGACCGCTCCGCCGATCGGCGGGATGTCCCAGGGCTGCTCGGTGTTCTCCATGACCATCGCCGCGAGCGCCGCGTCCTCGACCAGCAGGCCGTGGCACTGGTCGCACGTCCAGCGGTCACCGAGGAACGCGAGGTCACTCGCCGCGCACACGGGGCACGGGAGCCGATGGTCGCGGTAGAGGTTCACCGTGGTCACCGGGGTGGCGCGCTGGCGCGGGCGCTCGTGCGTGGCGTCCTGGAACTTGCGTCCGAGCCGCGCGAACGCGGCGACCAGCACGGCGTTCGAGCACCACAGCCCATCCGTGGTGCAGCGCAGGAACGCGCCGCGCAGCTCCGTGGTCCCGGCCTTGACCTCGCACCGGCTCAGCGCGCCCGTGCACCGCGGGCACGCAGCCTCGGCCGGCTCGAGCTTCGAGATCTCGAGTGGCGAGTCCTCGCCGGTCAGGTCGGCGCACGCGGACGCGAAGTCCTCGGAGGTCATCATGATCCCCTGGCACTTGTCACACACGAGCCGGTCCTGGAACTCGCGCATCGAGGAGGCCGCACAGCTCGGGCACGGATACACGGGCGTTCGATCGACGTCGGTCATCGCTGTCCTCCTCGGTCGCAACAAGCAGAGCAGCCGCCCAAACAAAAGGCCAGCGACGAGCGCTGGCCTGGGAGTACGCGAGCGCTCGCGCTCAGGCGGTCGGGTGATTCTCGGCCTGCGCGGCCTTCGCGAGATCGATGATCGAGGCGGGCGGATTGACGAGCGCGAGCGCGAGGACCTCGTCCATGCGCTTGACCCCGATGATCTCCATCTCGTTCTTCACCTCGAGCGGGACATCGATGAGGTCCTTCATGTTGCGCTCGGGGATGATCACGCGCTTGATCCCGGCGCGGTGGGCCGCGAGGAGCTTCTCCTTGACGCCACCGATCGCGAGCACGTTGCCGCGCAGCGTGATCTCGCCCGTCATCGCGACGTCCGGGCGGACGGGCGTGCCGGTCAGCAGCGACACCAGCGCGGTGTACATCGTGACGCCAGCCGACGGACCATCCTTCGGGACGGCGCCCGCGGGAACGTGGACGTGGAGGTCCATGTTCTCGAGGAAGTTGCCGGCGTCGAGGCCGAGCGCGCCCGCGCGCCCGCGGACGAACGACAGCGCCGCGGTGACCGACTCCTTCATGACGTCGCCGAGCTGGCCGGTCAGGGTCAGCTTGCCCTTGCCGGGCATCTTCGTCGCCTCGATGAAGAGGATGTCGCCACCGACGGCCGTCCACGCGAGGCCGGTGCAGACGCCCGGCTCGGCCGTGCGCTCCGCGACTTCGCTGACGAACTTCTTCGGGCCGAGGAACTCCTCGACCTCGGTCGGCGTGATCACCTCGTGATCCTTGGCCTGGCCCTCGGCGACCTTGACGGCCACGGCGCGGAACACCGAGCCGATCTCGCGCTCGAGGTTACGGACGCCGGCCTCGCGCGTGTAGCTGTCGACGATGTCGAACAGCGCCTCGTCGGAGATCTCGCAGCGCTCCGTCGTCAGGCCGTGATCCTCGAGCTGCTTCGGCACGAGGAACTTGCGCGCGATCATCTTCTTCTCCTGGCGGGTGTAGCCAGGGAGCTCGATGATCTCGAGGCGATCACGCAGCGCCCACGGGATTGGATCGAGCTGGTTCGCGGTCGCGATGAAGAGGACCTTCGAGAGGTCGAACGTCACCTCGAGGTAGTGATCCGAGAACGAGCTGTTCTGCTCGGGGTCGAGGACCTCGAGGAGCGCGCTCGCGGGATCGCCGCGGAAGTCGTGGCCGAGCTTGTCGATCTCGTCGAGCACGAAGACCGGGTTGTTCGTCCCTGCCTTCTTGATGCCCTGGATGATGCGACCTGGCAGCGACCCGACGTACGTCCGGCGGTGACCACGGATCTCGGCCTCGTCGCGCACGCCACCGAGCGAGATGCGGCCGAACTTGCGTCCGATCGCGCGCGCCACCGAGCGGCCGAGCGAGGTCTTGCCGACGCCCGGGGGCCCCGCGAGGCAGAGGATCGGTCCCTTCTTGTCGTTCTTCAGCTTGCGGACCGCCATGTACTCGACGATGCGCTTCTTGACCTTGTCGAGATCGTAGTGGTCCTCGTCGAGGCACTTGCGAACTTCCGACAGCTCGATGTGGTCCTCGGTCGACACCGACCACGGCAGCTCGACGAGCCACTCGAGATAGGTCCGCGTGACCGTGTACTCGGCCGACGACGGCTGCATCCCCTTGAGGCGATCGAGCTGCTTCTTGGCGACCTTCTCGGCCTCCTCCGGCATCTTCGCCTTGGTGATCTTCTCGCCGAACTCGTCGAGGTCACCGCCGCCATCATCGAGCTCGCCGAGCTCTTCCTTGATGGCCTTGAGCTGCTGGCGCAGCACGTACTCGCGCTGGTTGCGGCCCATCTCCTCCTGGACCTGCGTGTTGATCCGCTCGCGGACCTTCAGCACTTCGAGCTGGCGGGAGAGGAACTGCAGCACCTTGCGGGTGCGGGTCTTGAGATCGAACGTCTCGAGGACGTCCTGCTTCTCGCCGACCTCGAGCTCGAGGTGCGACGTGATGAGGTCCGCGAGGTGACCAGCCTCGGTGACGCTGTCGACGAGCGCGCCGGCTTCCTTCGGCAGCTCCGGCATCAGCTTGACGACGCGCTTCGCGATGTCCTTGAGGTTCATCACGAGCGCGTCGAGCTCGACGTCCGACGACGTCGGGTCCGGCACCGAGCGAACCTTCGCGGCGAGGAACGGCTCGGCGCCATCGAAGGTCGAGACCTCGAAGCGCGAGACGCCCTGCAGGATCACGCTGAAGTTATCCTTCGCGAGCTTGATCACCTTGAGGATGCGCGCGGCGCAGCCGACCATGTAGAGGTCGCCCGAGCCGGGATCTTCCGTGCGGGCATCCTTCTGCGTCAGGATGCCGATGACGGGCCGCTCCTTCGCGATGGCATCCTCGACGAGGCGGACGCTCTTGCGGCGCCCCACATCGATGGGAATGATCGCCCCCGGAAACAGCACGGAGTTGCGCAGTGGGAGGATGGGGAGCGTGTCCGGTATCTCCACCGGCTGCTCTCCACCTGCCTTGGCCTTGGTCATGGATCGGAACCTAGCGATAGCGATCCATACGCGTCAAGCCGACCTGCCTGTAATGACAGGCGGTTTGTTCGGAGGACGGTGAGAATTCCAACCGGCGCCGGAGCACGGGGTGGGCGAGCGCAGATTGCCCACATCAGCGCATGCCGGAGTGATCGCGAGCGGCGAGCGGGCGATGGCGTACGGCTGCCGTGGCGTTCGCGGTCGATCGAAGCAATCGATCACGACGCGCGTCGCGACGGTGTCGCGTACGGCAGCAACGATCCACCGGCCCGTGGGACCCGCTTGCATGGAGTCGACCCGGCGCGTGGCTCAGCGTGGTCGTCGGTCGGCGGCGCTTCGCGCGAGCTCGCGATGGCGGCGCGGCGATGCGCGCGTCATGCAAGGCTCCCCCGCCGGCCGCGGTGGCCACGGCGGCGCCGGCC
>JALZOI010000789.1 GCA_030857245.1 Myxococcota bacterium | reverse complement strand
CATCCGATCGGCGAGCAGCGTGCGGACCTCGTCGGTCAGCGCGGCGCCGCCGGCGCGCGCGAGGGCGAGCGTGGCGGTCGCCTTCTCGTCAGGACTGGCCCTGGGATCGGCCCGGGTCTGCTGGAGCACCTTGAGGCCCGCGGGATTGCCGATCCGCGCGAGCTCGACCGCGGCACCGAGGCGGTGCTGCTCGAGCGGGAGGAAGCTGATCAGCAGCGGGGCCGCGCGCTTGTCGCCGAGGTGAGCGAGCCGCTTGGCGGCGTCGAGCTTGTCGCTGCGATCCGCGAGGGTGAGCCCCGCCGCGAGCGCATCCCCGCCCCGCTTGTCGCCCGCGCGCCCGAGCTGGTACGCGACGACGAAGCGCGCCGCCGCCACCTTCTCCTGCTGGACGGCCTCGGCGAGCTTCGCGACCGCCTTCGCATCGCCGGTGCGTGCGAGCACGCCAGCCGCGAGGCGCTGGACGCGAGGCGAGCCATCGGCGAGGTACGTGTGGAGCAGCTGGGTCGCCTGGGCGACGGCAGCCTGCGGCGTGAGCGTCGTCGCGACAGGCGCGGCATCGGCGACCGGGAACCCCGCGTCCCGTGCGGGTACGGGCGCGGGGCCGGCGGCCTCGCTGCTCGCCGCGTCGCGCGGCCTGAGGACGAGGAAGTAGTAGGCGGCCAAGCCGCCGAGGCCAACGACGGCGACCAGCAACAGCAGCGGGACGAGCCGGCTCGGCCGCGGGGGCTGCTCGACGGAGCTCGGCGCGCGCATGCTGCTCGCGGGTTCCTCGTCGATCCAGTCCCAGCCGGCCTTGGCCTCGGTGCTGTCCCTGCGCTCGCGCGCCCGCAGCGTGCCGGACGGCCGCGACGCGCGCGCTGCGCCCGAGGCGGCGACCGACGGGGGCGACGGCGCCGCCGCGGTCGGGGTCGGGGTCGGGGTCGATTTCGCTGTCGATGTCGATGCCGACTTCGCGGTCGATGCTGGTACCGGTGCTGTAGGTGCCGCTGCCGCTGCCGTTGCTCCGGTGGTTGACGGTGGCACCACCGGCGCGCTGTCCTCGGGGCGGCGCTCGTCCTTCGCGCTCGTCACCACGCCCGACGCCGGCTCGTGGAGCACCTCGATGACCGGCCCGCTCTCGTCGTCATGGGCGGGCTGTGGCACGCGCACGGGTCGCGTCTCGGCGGCCGCCGCGCACGCGCTGCTGCAGTACGCGACGACCTTGCCGTCGCGCACGCCGACGGAGCGGGCCCGCAGCGGATCGACCACCTTGTTGCATGTCGGACAGGTGGTCATGGCAGCGCGAGCACCGCTTCCTCGCCGTACTCCGCGATCATCCGGTCGACATGCACGAGGATGTTGTCCCGCCGCGCGAGCACCGCGGTGAGCTCGCGCTCGTCGAGCAAGGGCCCGAGCCGGGTGTCCTCACCCATGTCCAGCACGCGGGTCAGCACGTCGGCGGTGAGGCCGCGGAGCCGCGCGATCAGCGCGCGCGGGAACACCTCGATGCGGCGCAGCGCGGCGTTCGGCGTCTCGTGGCCGAACTTGAAGTGCGAGAACGACAGCGTGTTGTCCATGAAGTAGAGGATCGCGCCGTCGGGGGACATCACCGTGTTCGCCCCACTCCAGCGATCCGCATTGTCGATCAGCACGTCGAACACGAGCAAGGTCGCGACCTGCTCGACCATCGGGCGCGCCGCGGCGGGGATGGTGGCACCCACCTTCAGGTAGGACGCCCACAGCTGCTTGCCCTCGCGCTCGTCGAGCGCGTGACTCTCCAGCTTCGCGAGCTTGATCTCCGGCACCCACCACGACAGCTCGCCGTAGACGATGCCACCCCGCACGATCGCGTCCTCGAGGCGCGACGTCACGTACGTGCGGTGGCGGGGCTCCGCCGCGTCGATCAGCGCGGTCAGCGGGATCGCGACCGGCTTGGCGGGAGGCACCCGGCCGATCCCGAGCAGCCGATCGATCCGGTAGGCCGCGATCTCGCGCCGCGGATCCGACTGGGGGTGGATCTGCTGGGGCTTGAACGCCGCGCGCGTCCCGTTCGCGAAGTCGAGGCGGAGCGAGAGTGACGTGCCGCCGCGGTTGAGCTTGATGCCGACCACGGGGCCTTCGCCGAGCGGCGCGAGCAGCTCCTCGTCAGAGGCGCCGAAGACGGTCGGCCGGGGAACGACGACCGGGTGCTCGATGCGGAGGTGCGCGCCGGGCAGCCGCGTGGGTCGCGTGGCGGCCTGGGCGTCGGGCGCGACGAGGTAGTCACCGGCCAGCGAGGCCGCGTGGCCGACGCCGAACCACACGCCGGTGACCGCACCCGCCGCGACGGCGAGCTCGAGCGCGATGCAGGTCCCGAGTCGCACGCGCGAAAAATAACATGCCCTCGAAACCGCTCGCAAAAAGCGAGCGGTCGCCGGGCGCCAAACCCCTCGCGAGGGCCTCCCAGGCGTATGCCTGGTCGCCACCACCGCCGATCCGGACTTGCCAACGCAGACGCTCACAGTTGCCAGTTGCCGGTTGCCCGCTGACCGCCGCCTGTTTCTGAGGCCGGCTGCCCGCTGACCGCCGCCTGTTTCTGAGGCCGGCTGCCCGCTGCCCGCTGCCCGTTACTCCGCGGCGCGGTCTTCGATGATGTAGGCCGCCTTGCGATGGCGGGCGGTCGGGATGTGCTTCTCCCAGCACACGACCGTGCAGAACCGGAGCTTCAAGCGTCCGGTGTTGCAGGACGCCACCGAGCAGCGCACCGCGGAGGTCCCCGGCGGTATCAGCTTGCGGCACGTGGCGCAGACCAGGCTGGCCATGCTTCCCTCGTAGCACATTTCAGCGGACGGCCGCGCCCCCGAACGGGTCGGGCTGACCTCCCGGACTAGTTCTCGTCGGTCAGGGCGCGCACGGTGGCCGCGACGTCGAGGGCGCTGCCCCGGCCCACGCGGCGCACGATCCCGTCGCGATCGATCACGACGGTGTGCGGGATCGTGGTGACGCCGTAGCGCAAGCTGACGTCGCCGTCATCGGCCAGCAGCTTCATCGTGTACTGCTGCGCGTCCCACAGCGCGCGTGCGGCCGGGGCGTCGTCGAGGTTGATCGTGACGACGTCGATGTCGGGATGCTCGCGCGCGAGCCGCTCCAGCTTCGGCAGCGCCTTGATGCAGGGCTGGCACCAGGTCGCCCAGAAGTCGATCACGGTGATCTTGCCGGGCGCGATGCCGCGGCGCTCGCCGAGCACGCCGGCCGCACCGATCGCGGGCAGCGTGAAGGCCGGCGCGCGCGCGCCATCGGAGACCGGACGCATCGCATCGAGGTGGCGCACGATCCAGGTGACGTGGAGCGCGACGCCCAGGACGGC
>JALZOI010000788.1 GCA_030857245.1 Myxococcota bacterium | reverse complement strand
GTCACGTCCCGGCGCTCACGACGGGCGCCCATCCGATCGCCGCGCTCGCCGACCAGCCGATCGAGCCCTACACCGACCTGCTGCTCCACGATCTGGGGGACGGCCTCGCCGATGGGCGCCCCGACTTCGCGGCGAGCGGGCACGAGTGGCGGACGCCGCCGCTGTGGGGGCTTGGCCTCGTCGAGACGGTGCTGCCGGGCGCGACGTACCTGCACGACGGCCGCGCGCGCACGATCGCCGAGGCGATCCTGTGGCACGGTGGCGAGGCCGAGGCGGCGCGCGAGCGCTTCCGCACGGCGGCCGGCGCCGACCGGGATGCGCTCCTCGCGTTCCTGCGGAGCCTGTAGGCCCACGGGATCTCGCGGACTTCCAGGTGGAACGTTGAGCTAGTGGAGGGCGTCCCCTCAAAAGTCGCGGGTGTCGGAGGGCGCGTGTAGCGTGGGGTGCCCATGCGCATCCTCGGTATCGATCCCGGTAGCCGCGTCTGCGGCTATGGCGTGATCGAGGAGGGCGGCGGCAAGCTGCGCTACATCGAGTGCGGCGTGCTGACCGCGCCCGAGGGGCGCGCCATGGAGGAGCGGCTCGGCGAGATCGCGCGCGGCTTGCGCGAGGTCATCGTGGAGCTCGCGCCGACGATGGTGGCGATCGAGGACGTGTTCGTGCACCAGAACCCGCGCAGCGCGCTGGCCCTCGCGCAGGCGCGCGGGATGGCGCTGGCGGTGGTCGGGCTCGCGGGGCTGTCGGTCGCGTCGTATCCGCCAGCGAGCGTCAAGAAGGCGGTGTCGGGATCGGGGCGCGCCGACAAGGACCAGATCGCGCGCATGGTGCAGATGCTGATCGGCCTGCGCAGCCTGCCGCGGGCCGACGCCGCCGATGCGCTGGCGGTGGCGATCACCCACGGCCGAACAGCGCTGCCGACGGCGGCGCGCATCGGCTCCGCCGTGGTAAGGCCAGGACCATGATCGCGCGGCTCGAGGGCACGCTCATCCGGGATGGCGAGCACGTCATCGTCGACTGCAACGGCGTCGGCTACGAGGTGACGTGCTCGGCGTACACGATCGCCGGGCTGCCGACCTCCGGCGAGCGCGTCACGCTGCGCGTGTACACGCAGATGCGCGAGACCGCGATCGCGCTCTACGGCTTCCTCGACATGCACGAGCGCGATCTCTTCGATCTGCTGATCACGGTGAAGAACGTCGGGCCGAGCACCGCGATCGCGATGCTGTCGGGCGCCGGGCCGCGCGACATCGCCGCGCTGATCGCGCGCGAGGACGTGCCCGGGCTGACGCGCATCAAGGGCATCGGCAAGAAGACGGCCGAGCTGCTCGTCGTCGAGCTCCGCGAGAAGTGCGAGATGCTCGTGCTGTCGTGGACGGCGAGCGGCGCGATGCGTGACGTCGCGGTGCCTGCCGGGGCGATCCGCTCGACGAAGCCGGCGCGGCATCCGATGCTCGCCGAGGTGATGAGTGCGATGGTCGGCATGGGCTGGCGCCCGGTCGAGGCGGAGGCCGCGGTGGCCGAGCTCGTGGTCGATGACGGCGCGTCGATCGAGACGCTGCTCCGCCAGGCGCTGCGGAGCATGCCGAGGTAGCGACGAGATGACCCGCAAGAAGCACATCGAGGCCGAGGCGCCCGTCGACGAGGTCCGCGAGACCGCACCCGCCGAGAAGTCCGGGGAGAAGGCGTGGCAGGCCGCCCTCCGGCCGCGCACCTTCGACGAGTACATCGGCCAGCGCGATCTGATCGACAACCTCAAGATCAGCGTACGCGCCGCCAAGGAGAAGGGCTGGGCACTCGATCACTTCCTGTTCGCGGGCCCGCCCGGCCTCGGCAAGACCACGCTCGCGCACGTCATCGCGAACGAGCTCGGCGTCAACCTCCACGTCTCGAGCGGCCCGGCGATCGATCACAAGGGCATGCTCGCGTCGCTGCTGACCTCGCTCGGCGAGGGCGACGCGCTGTTCATCGACGAGATCCACCGGCTGTCGCCGATCGTCGAGGAGAACCTCTATCCGGCGATGGAGGACTTCCGGTTCGATCTGTTCATCGGCGAGGGGGCGCACGCCAAGGCGGTGACGATGAAGCTGCCGCGGTTCACGCTGCTCGGCGCGACCACGCGGATGGGCCTGCTGTCGGCGCCGCTGCTCGATCGGTTCGGCTTCTGCTGGCAGCTCCGCTACTACGAGCAGGCGGACATGGAGGCGATCGTGAAGCGCTCGGCGGCGCTCACCCGCGTCGTGATCGACGAGGCCGGCGCGGTCGAGATCGCCCGGCGCTCGCGCGGCACGCCCCGGATCGCGAACCGGCTGCTCCGCCGCGTGCGTGACTTCGCGGCGGTCGAGAGCGATGGCTCGATCGACGGCGCCATCGCGGCGTCCTCGCTCGATCGGCTCGCGGTCGATCACGCCGGCCTCGACATGCTCGATCGCGCGTACCTCTCGGTGATCTGCGAGCGCTTCGACGGTGGCCCGGTCGGCATCGAGGCGGTCGCGGCGTCGCTCTCCGAGGAGCGCGGCACGCTCGAGGAGGTCGTCGAGCCGTTCCTGCTGCAGGTCGGCCTGATCGCGCGAACGCCGCGCGGCCGGGTCGCCACCGCCGCGGGCTACCAGCACATGGGCCTCGCGGCTCCCGCCAAGGCGCCATCGGGCGGGCAGGGCGGCGCGCAGGGTCGGCTGTTCTAGTCAGCGCGAGCTCGGCGACGCCGAGAGGGCGAGCCCGAGGCTCGGTCCGTAGCGCACCGGATCCATCGTCAGGTTCTGGTGCGCGAGCACGAGCAGGCTGATGCCATCGACGACCCGGTAGGACACGCCCGCGTGCAGCAGGTAGTTCAGTGGTCCGCTCTCGAGATCCTCGTGGTTGAGCCCGATCTCGGAGCCCTTGCGCACGACCGTCGGGTGGTTGCGGACGAACAGGCCGCCGAACACGATCCAGCGCCGGTGCCGGTAGCTCGGCGTCAGGCCGATCCCCAGCGTGGGCTCGGCGGCGGTGCCGCGCTCGATGGTGAGCGCGGGGACGTCATCGCAGTTCTCGACGCAGGTCCGGTGCTCGACGTACGGCAGCGACCACCGCAGCACCTCGAGATCGAGGCCGAGTGCGAGCTTGCGCTTGTCGTGGAGGAGCGCGTACCTCACCGCGACGCCGGTCCCGTGGGGCTGGCCGTCGCCGATCGGCGCCTGCGTCTCGTCGAGCCGGTGCGCCGGCGCGCCGATGCCGCGCTCGTGGATCAGCGCGAGCTCGCCATGCCGCGCGAGCTTGAACCGCAGCTCGCCGCGGACCTGGCGGCGGACCACCTCGATCCCGGCGGCCTCGTCGGCCCGCTCCGGCTC
>JALZOI010000195.1 GCA_030857245.1 Myxococcota bacterium | reverse complement strand
CGCCTGCGCGCCTTCGACGAGACCTCGGTCGGCTTCACCATCAGATTTATCATCGTGCATACCTCGACCACCCTCGACACTGATCTTTGGGAAGGCCGGTGTCTCAGCTACGTTGGCAGAGAGGGCGCGCGGTAGCTCGACGATGAACACACAGCCTCTGCCCGGAAGGTCGCGAACTTGAATCGTGCCGCCGAGCGTCTCGGCTCCGCGACGACAGATCGCAAGACCGAGGCCCACTCCAGTCCTATCGCCGCCTTCCTGCTTGAAGGGAACGAACATCGTTTCGGCGGCTCCTGGTGCCAGTCCGCCACATTCGTCCTCAACTTCGATCCGAACGTGATCGGCCGTCGCGGCTGTGCGGAGAATGATGCCGCTGTGGGCATGGGTGAACTTGCAGGCGTTCTGGATCAGGTTCGCGACAATCGACGCCAAGATCTGTCGGTCGCCCACGACTTCCGCCGATCCGTCGTTGACCTCCACGGTGAGCTGATGGCCATGCGCCCTCGCGTCCATGAAAGCGGGAACTTCGACTTCTCGAAGTAACTCGCCGATCACGATGCGCTCTTTCGCGAGCACCCCAGCGTCCAACCTGACGACGGAGAGCGAGCGATCCACGAGGTCGCGCATCCCCCTCAAGCTCCGTTCGAGCACTGCACCGGTACTGCCCGAGGTGCCCACGCTGCCGTTCCTCAACGCCTCGCATGCGAGCGTGGCGGTCCCCAGGAGATTGCGTAATTCATGAGCAAGGAACCCGAGGTCCTGCGTAGCACGCTTGGAATCGGCCGCTTCGATGTCGATCTTTTCCAGCCGCCCGAACTCGCTCACCGCGTCTGCGATCGCGTCGTCGAGGCACAGGTTGAGCGTCCGAAATTCGTCTGCGCTGATCGGCGCGGAGTGCTCGACGGCCATCGTGGTGATCGTCTGACAGACGTCGCCGTAATCGTGAACAACCTGACCAATCGTAAAGCCCTGGCGCAGCAAACTCTCGCCATGGGTAGCCGCAGTCGCATTCGTTGAGGGCGGCGGAGACATTTCGAGTTTTGAACGAAGAGTTACCGCGAGCTGATCGAGGAACAGCGGGATACCTAGCTCGAGCTCGAACTCGGTCGCTTTTGGCGCCATCCTTTGGGCGACTCGTGCACGGCATCGCTCGATGATCTCGAGACGGTTTTTGCTCACGAACTCGCTCAGCATCGTCCAAGTCTAACACCGATAACCACGGCACTCCTCGTCGAGGTTGCCGCCACCGTTGCGCGAATGGGGCACCACCGGATCCGCACAACGCACGTCGGTCAGGACATTCCCCAGGGGGTGACCTGGCGCTCGTAAGATCTGCGGTCTTGCTACGGCATTACCCACGTCCTGATCACATCGGTTGCCCATGTCCCGATCTCGCACAGGCGCATCGAGCGACCTGGCATTCGAGCGGCGACAGCCGCGCGTCGGCCGGGACCGGCTGCGCCACGGTGTCGTGGCTTGCGCTTCTTGAAGTAGTCGAATGCGACCGTGTCATTGACTCAGCGCCGCTCCTTCGCGATCGACCACGTGAACGTCGGGCTCCTGCGCACCCGCTTGCTCACGCCGTGCGTCGAGAACACGACCGCGTACCGCTCACTGGTGAGCTCGACGAACCGGCGCGCGACGAGAGCGTGAAGCGCTTCGCGATCGCCCGCACGCAGTCCAAGCTCACCGGCGACACCTCGCAGAGCGGCCGGATCATCCAGTCGGGCATCAGGTGCTGCGTCGCGAACACGTCGGCTTCGCGCTCGGCCGTCGAAGGTCCAGGGCCAGCTTCGCTCGTTCCTCGACGGGCAGGCGTAGAAGATCTTGCGCGCGTCTCGTCCCGCGAGTGAGCTACGACCCGCGCGTCAGCGGTCGGCCCCGGTCGTCAGCGGGTCAACAGCTCGTCCATCAACGAGGCGAGCCCCCGCATATCGACCGGCTTCACGAGGTGAGCATCGAACCCTGATTCCCGGCTGCGGATCCGATCGGAGGGCTGTCCGTACCCTGTCACGGCGATCATGCGCAGCGCTCTCAACGGCGGGAGGGCCCTCAGTCGGTGAGCGAGCTCGTAGCCATCCATGACCGGGAGACCCAGATCGATCAGGCCTAGATCTGGGATGAACTCCTGCGCCACCTTCAATGCCGACGGGCCATCGAATGCGATGCGGGTGTCGTGGCCAAGCGCGCCCATGGCATCGGCGAGCATCTCCGCGGCGTCCACGTTGTCATCGACGATCAGCACCCGACGTGGCGCTCCGGTGGCCACCCGCGGGCTCGGCGCGTGCGGAGGAGGCGAGGCCTCGTGCGTGCGTGGAAGTCGAACCTCGAAGCGGCTGCCGGTGCCGCGACCCTCGCTATGCGCCGAGACCGAGCCGCCATGCTGGACGACCAGGCCTCTGACGATCGTCAGCCCCAGCCCGAGCCCGCCGCGGGCCTTGTCGACAGAGCGTCGCTCCTGGATGAACATGTCGAACACGTGAGGCAGGGTTTCGGGCGCCATGCCGGTCCCGTTGTCGCGCACCGTGATCACGACCTGTTCGCCGTCGACCTTGGCGGCAAGCGCGATCACACCGCCGCGATCGGTGTACTTGGCCGCGTTGGTCAACAGATTCGAGAGGACCTGTGTCATCCGCATCGGATCGACGTCGACGACGATACCGGCGGCAACGTCGAGAGTGAGGTGATGCTGCTTCTGTTCGAACAGCGGGCTCGCCAGCTCGACGCTGGCCACCACGATCTCGGCGAGATCGGTCGCACGGCGATGGAGCTCGATCTTCCCGCTGGTGATCCGCGAGACGTCCATCAGGTCATCGACCAGGCGCGCGAGGTGCTGGGTCTGTCGCTCGATGACGCCCGCTTCTTTCTGGATCCCCGCGAAGCCACGCAACTCGATCAGCTCGAGCGCCGTCGTGATCGGAGCGAGCGGATTTCGAAGCTCGTGGCCCAGGAGTGCCAAGAAGTCGTCCTTGGCCCGGTTCGCATCGTGCGCTACCGCCAGCGCAGATGCGAGCTCGCGGTGGATCAAGACCTTCTCCGTCACGTCCACGGCAAACACGAGGACACCCGAGACCGTGCCGTCATCCTCGCGCGTCGGGGCGTAGACGAAATCGAGGTAGATATCCCGGAGCACGCCGTCTCCCTTGGAGTCGAGACGAGCCAGCGACTGGTTCGCGACATACGGCACACCGGTGCGCATGACCTCGCGGAGCAGCCCTGGGAATGCCTGCTCGGCGATCTCGGGAAGCGCCTCCAGGAGCGGCTTGCCGATCACCGTTGGATCCCGGCCCCAGAGCTCGAGCACCCTGGCGTTCGCGAGCTCGACGATCAGCTCGGGGCCGCGGAGCGAACACATCGCCGCCGGAGCATCCATCAACAACGAGTAGAACCGGCGCCTCGCAGCCGTTGCCATCTCCTGCGCCACCTGCCTCGCGCGGCTTGCCGCGAGCAAGGTTTCGACGCGCGCGAGCAGCGAGCTGGCCGTGAACGGCTTCACGATGTAGTCGTCGGCTCCCCCGCGCAGCCCCTCCGCGATGGCCTCGTCCCCGGCGCGTGCCGAGAGCAGGATGATCGGCAGAGATGCGGTCCGCACATCCGCGCGTAGTGCGGCGACGAGCCCGAAGCCGTCCAGACGCGGCATCATCACATCGGCGACCACGAGGTCCATCGAGCCCGCGCGTGCAACGGCCAACGCCTGTTCCCCGTCCGCGGCGACCTCGACGTCCCAGCGTGCGCCGAGCAACCGCTGGAGATACTCGCGCATGTCGGCGTTGTCGTCGACGAGGAGGATGCGCCCGGCGGTTGGCATCGTGCGGATCGGCAGAGGTTCGGCGGGATCCGGCGTCGGCAGCCAACGCAAGGCCTCCGCGACGAACGCGTCCTTCTGGGCCGTCGCTGCGACGACCGCGCCTCGCGTGCTCCCGGACTGGACGCGGGGGATCGTCACGGTGAACGTCGTCCCGCGGTCGAGCTCGCTCGCCACATCGATCCGGCCGTCGTGGAGGACGACGAGATCGCGGACGAGCGCGAGACCGATCCCGGTGCCCTCGTACGTGCGAGCGGGTGCCCCCTCGATGCGATGGAACCGCTCGAAGACTCTCGTCAGGTGATCCGCCGGGATTCCCACCCCGGTGTCGCGCACGGACAACTCGACACGATCGCCGTGATCCCGGACCGCGACGTCGATCGATCCCGCGAAGGTGAACTTGAACGCGTTGGAGACGAGGTTGAGGACGATCTTCTCCCACATATCGGGATCGACGTCGACGGGACGAGCAAGCGGCGGACACTCGACGTTCAAGGCGAGCCCGGCGTGTTCGACGGCGGAACGAAACGCACTCGCGAGGTCGGCGGTGAGTGCGGCCACGTCCGTCGGCTGATAGCTCGGCTGGGCGCGTCGAGCTTCGAACCGCGCGAAATCGAGCAGCTGGTTCACGAGCTTCAGCAGGCGCTGGGCATTGCGATGTGCGGCATCGAGGTCCGCGCCCTTGAGTGCCGGCTCCGGCAAGGTGCGCGCGTTCTGCAGCGGCCCCAGCACCAGCGTCAGCGGGGTGCGGAGCTCGTGGCTGATGTTGGAGAAGAACATGGTCTTGGCCCGATCGATCTCGGCGAGCGCCTCGGCACGCTTGCGTTCGTCGGCGTACGCGCGGGCGTTTCCGATCGCAGCCGCGATCGCGTTCGCAACGAGGTAGAAGAAGTCGCGGTAGGCGGCGTCGAACGGAAGCCGCGCGCTGATCCCGGCGACGAGGATCCCCTGCGGCTGATCGACGCCTGCGATCCGGATCGGGAGGACCCATGCGGTACGCGGCGATTCGGGATACGGGCCGCACGCAACGGCACCGACGCAGCGTTCGATCTCGTCGACCTGGATGCCACGCTCGGAGTCGAGGGCTGCGGCGAACGGCCAACCCCGGCCAGGCTCGGACACGATGGGCTCGGACGTCGCAGGCGGAGCCTCGCCGGCAGGCAATCCCGTCACTGCTTCCAGATGAAGACGCTGGCCGTCGTTCGCGAGCCGATACAGCCGCACGAACGGAAGATCGAGGTCGAACCCCGCGAGCGTCTTCGCCGCCAGAGCGTAGGCCTCGTCGACGGTCTTGGCTCTTCCAGCGTGCGAGGCGAGGTCGCCCAGGCAGCGAATCCGCCGCTCGCTGAGCATCTGCACCGTGGTCTCGATGACCGGATGAAACAGTCCCGCGACGTCTCCGGCCTCGTCTCGAATCGGGCTGAACGAGAACGTGAAGAACGCTTCCTCGAGAAAGCCGTTCCGATCGAGAAACATCCGTTGATTCTCGAGGTAGTCCGCCTCGCCGGACCACGCCCGCTCGTACGCCGCTCCGATGATCGGGAATGCGGACGCCCAGCATTCGCGAAAATCTTGTCCCATGGACGTCGGATGCTTGGCGCCGCAGATCGGCCAGTAGCCATCGTTGTAGATCTGTACGTGGCCCGGTCCCCACACGATCGAGATCGGAAACGTGGATTCGAGGGCCAAGCTCACGGTCGTGCGCAGCCCTGCGGGCCACGAGTCGATCGGACCGAGCGCCGTGGTCGACCAATCGATCGAACGAATGAGAGCACCCATCTTACCGCCGACACCGAACGCGGCTCGTGCGTCCGAGGCGGGCGCGACGGTCGGTGGATCCCCTGTGCTCACGAGGCTGGAGTCTGCACCCAGTCGATGGCCAAGACCAGCGATCCTGGGCGACAGCAACCGGCGGGGAGGAGGAGCCGATCGCGCGCCTTCGACCGCGTCCCGTGGACGGCATGCACGAGGGCCGCGCTAGAGTGCGCATGATGGCCGCCCCGGAGCTCCGCGCGTATCAGCGCGAGGCGATCGATGCCGTGATCGCGGCGCGCCGGAGTGGCGTGCGGCGCATGGTCGTGTGCCTGCCGACCGGCGCGGGCAAGACCGTGATCTTCTCGCACCTCGCGCGGCTGGCGACGAAGCAGGTGCTCGTGCTCGCGCACCGCGAGGAGCTGCTCGCGCAAGCCATCGACAAGCTGTCGCGGGCGCTCGAGGGGACGCGCGTTGTCGGGCTCGAGCGAGGTACCTCGCGCGCACCGGCGGACGCCAAGGTCCTCGTCGCGTCGTTGCGGTCGCTCCATCCTGATCGCATCGGGCAGGTGCTCGCAGGCCGCGAGCTCGGCCTCATCATCTACGACGAGTGTCACCACGCGCCTGCCGAGGACAACATGCGCGTGCTCCGCACGATCGGCGCGTTCGAACCCGACTGGCCCGGCACGCTGCTCGGCTTCACCGCGACGACGGCGCGCGGCGATGGGAAGGGGCTCGACACCGTGTTCGAGCGCATCGTGTACGCGCGCACGTTGCCGGACCTCATCGACGCGGGGTTCCTGGCGCCGCTGAAGGGCTACCGGATCGCGACCGCGGCGGACCTGACGCGCCTGTCACCCGCAGGCGCGGACTTCGTCAACGACGAGCTCGCGGAGGCCGTCGACATCGAGGAGCGCAATGCGCTCGTCGCGCGGTCGATCCAGGAGCTCGCGCGCGATCGCCGCACGATCGCGTTCTGCGTGACCGTGAACCACGCGCGCAACCTCGCGCGGGCGCTCAACCACATCGGTGTGCCCGCAGGCATCGTCCACGGCGAGCTGGGCGCGGCGGACCGGGCACGTGCGCTCGCCGAGTTTCGCGATGGTCGCGTTCACGTGCTCGCGAACGTCGCCGTGTTGACCGAGGGCTTCGATGATCCGGGCGTCTCGTGCGTCGCGATGGCACGCCCGACGCGCTCCGAGGGGCTGTACGCGCAATGCGTCGGTCGCGGCACGCGGCTCGCCGAGGGCAAGCGCGACTGCTTGATCCTCGACTTCGTCGACGTGTCGGAGCTGAGCCTGTGCACGCTACCGACGCTGTTCGGCTGCCCGCGCGACGTCGACTTCGCCGGGCAGGATGCCCGCGAAGGCGCGCGGCAGTGGCTGCAGATCCAGCTCGATTATCCCGCGCTCGAGCTCGAGGCCGGCGCCCTGACGCTTCGCGAGATCCAGGATCGCGCGGCGGCCTTCGACCCGCTGACGCTCGAGCTCGATCCCGACGTCCGTGCGATCTCACCGAACGCGTGGTTCTCGCTCGGTCGTCACGGTGTCGGACTGCACTACGCGCGGGCGACCAACGTGATCAGCAGCGTCACGGTGCTCGCGCGCCGCGCGCGCGGCAAGCGCTGGGAGGTCGTGATCGACGGCCGCGCGGTGGAGCAGTTCTCGACGATCGAGGACGCGGTCGAGGCGGTCGATCACGAGATCGCGAGCCGCGGCCGGGCCGCACAGGCGTCCGCACGCCACGACGCGCGATGGCGGTACGAGCCACCGCCCTCGGACGTCGTCGCGCGGCTCTCCGCGAAACAGCATGCGAGCACCCACGCGGAGGCGCTGCGCCTCGCGGTGTGGGAAGCGCTGCCGCGGCGCTGACGCATCGACCACGGTGGATGGCTTCCAGTCGCTCGTGCCGGGCTCGCCGACGTCATCCCGCGCGTGCAGATCACCCCGAGCGCCGCCTGCGCCCCAGATCCGATCGTTGGCACCTGGACCGCAGACTCCAAGCTCGTCGAGTTTCACGACGACGGGACGCTCACCGGCATTCAGCGAAACGATCCCGATTGCGGCAGTGAAACGGCGGCCATCGCGGCGTGCGCGCGCAGACAGCGCTGGTCGCGTTCAGGTTCGGCGTATCGCATCACCCTCATGGGACTCATCCCGCGCCGCCCTGGCGATGGCAGTCTGCTCGGACTGTTCGATGCGCCCAAGCGGCCTGATGGCTCGGCTTGCGAGTGTGTCGTCGACATCTCCGCAACGGCAGAGCTACGCGGCAACGAGCTCGTGTTCGACGGAGGGAAGGAGCGCATACATCGAGTGAGGAGCCGGCGGCTCGCTTGGCTCATCGAGCGACGCAGCATGCCCCGAACCCGGTTGCTGCGTTGGCACGTGTCACAGCGGTGAAGTACGAACTGCTTGCCGCATGCGTCACGTGATGAAGGTTGGTCCCCTGAGCCTCGAACGGGGGACGGCAAGCGCCTACGTCGTGTTCGGCGAGGCCGGCCTCGATGTTGTTGTCGAGGCGGACGATGAAAAGGGCTTGGGCGCGCTGGCGCGTCGGAACAAAGGCGAGGTGTTCGTGTGCGAGCCTGCACTCTCGCGCGCTGCGGGTCTCCGGAGGCTGACCGTCGGCGCGCCGCCGCCGGCCGCGCTGGCGATGAAGGCTGCGCTCGCCGTCACTCTCGATCATGGACGCGCGATGGCAGACGTCTCCCCCGAGCTCGTCCTGGAGTTGATCGCAGCGACGCTCGAGTTCGAGGCCGCCGCGCCGTGGCACTCGTTCGAGCCGGATGAAGCGATCGCGGTTCGCCTCGAGCCCGGTGGCCGCGAGCTCGAAGGGTGCGTGCTGGGGCAGGCGGGCGAAGAGTTTGGGCTCGCGCTCTATCACCAGGCCGGTAGCGTCCAGCAAGTGATCGCGTTCGTCGACGACGGGAGGCCCGAGAAGGCTCGGTCACTCGACGCCACGACGATGCTGATCGAGCGCGGTGACGCGTTTGTGGTGGATGCGATCGAAGAGATGGCGGGCGTTGCCGCTGCTCCGCGGGTCCTTCACCTCATACGCGGCAACGTGAGCGCCGCGACTGCGAACGACATCGCTGGCTTGGTTGCCGCCCTGCGTGCGGTCACCGCTCTGGCTACCCGCGGGGCGGATGCGAGCGGGCGATCCATCGGCGGGGCGACGTCCGTGGTCGCTCACGCCAGGCGGGTGGCGACGAGCAACCCTCGATCGAGCTCCAACTACGAGGCTGTCGGACGGAACGAGCTGTGTCCCTGTGGCAGTGGCAAGAAGTTCAAGCGGTGCCATCTCGGTGCGATCGATGAACCGCCGCTGGAGTCCGCCCAGCCAGCGATCCACGTCCGCGACCAGCGCGTGGTGCAAGATCTCATCGCGTACGGTGCGCGCCGGTTCGGTGCGGATATCACACGCGCGGCGGAGCAGAAGTTCGGCGCACGCGGCGCACCGATGCAGTTGATGGGTCCGCTCATCGCGTATGAGCTTCCGTTCAACGGCACGTCGCTCGCGGTCCACTTTCTCGAGGCCGCGGCGAAAGGGTTACGCGCCGAGGATCGGACGTGGATCGAGCGGCAGCTCCAGACGCGGCTCAGCATCTGGGAGGTCCTCTCGGTGGATCGCGGCAAGGGTTTGGAGGTCGTAGACCTGCTCACGGGGCACCAGTGCTTCGTCGACGAGAACTTGGGCTCGCAGACCCTGCTGCCTCGGCACGCCGTTCTCGGCCGAGTCGTCCTCGGCGAGCGCAACGTGTTCTGCGGGATGCATGATTCGCCGTTAGGGCCGATGGAGGCAGACCCCGTCGTGCAGAACGCGCGCGCGTCCTCGCTCGCAACCGGAAGGTTGCTCGAGTCGTGGCACGACGCACTCGAAGACCTGGAGCGCAAGGCGAAGACGCCGATGACCGTGCGCAACACCGATGGCCACGAGGTCGCCGACATCGAAGATGTCTATTCCCTCACCCGAGGCGCGTTCCCGCGCGTCGTGCAGACGATCGCTGCGCTGGATGGCGTTGTGGTGGACGAGCATCGCGCCAAGAATGCGCGCCTCACGTTCACGCGACCCGGAAACGCAGTCCATCCGACCTGGGCGAACACCGTGATCGGCACGGCGCGCCTGACGCCGACCCGCCTCGTCGTGACAACGAACTCACTCGAGCGAGCCGAGGCTCTCGCGCAGCGTCTGCGCGCCGAGTTGTCGACGCTCGCGACGTGGAAGAAGCGCGAGCGCGAAGAGCTGCGCGCCATGCTTGGCGGCGAGACCGTCACGATCGACGCTCAATCGATCCGGTCAGCGTCGGTTGTCGATGCGTTCCGCGGGTGGCTCGATTCGCCGAGCCCATTACTCGACGGCCGCACGCCGCGGGACGCTGTTGCGGACGACGCTGGTCGGCCGATCGTGCATGTCATGCTCAAGGATCTCGAGCATCGCCACGCCCGACGACCACTCGACGGAGTCGAGCCGCTGCAGTGGCGGCGCGAGCTCGGGCTCGACCAGCTCGGGCGGCCCTTGGCCGCTCGGGAGCTCGAGCGTTCGATCGGCGCGGGACGCAAGCTGACCGAGACGCTATTGGACTTCGCGCGCCCGATGATCGATGCCCTTTCGGGGGCGGACGCACGCAGCATGCGGCCGCTGCTGGAGTTTTCGATCGGCATCTGGAATGCGATCGTCGACGAAGAAACCGGTGGGTCAGCGGGTTTCCTCGCGGAGCTCCGCGCGGAGCTCGTGGGGGGCCGAGCTCCGTCGGCAATCGTCGGCTGGCATGACAAGCTCGTTGCGCGCAAGCGCGAACTGTTCAGCGGTGACCTTCGCTCCGTCGGGAGCTGGGATCTCCGGCAGGACCGTGGGGGCGTCCACGTCGAGATGGAGACTCGACTGCCCCCCGCACTTCAGGCAAAGCTGAAAAGCGCGGGATACCAGGTGCAGGGCTAACGGGCCCGTCCGCCGCGCCTTCGCCGCCGCAGTTCGGATCCCTTCACTGAATCGCGCGAAGCCACTGATCTCCCACGCAGCGGCGATGGCGGAGGCGCGCACGAGGGTGCGGGTGGCGCGGGCGGTTCTGCTACGCGGGCGCAGCCTGGCGCAGCGAGTGGATGTGCGCGGCGGCCTTGTCGACGGTCTGGTAGCCGAGCTCGACGGCGCCGAAGCCGATCTTGACCGCGCGATCCGCCTTCGTCGGAAGCAGCTGGCGCATCGTGACGACCGTCTTCTTGTCGGCCTGCTCGTCGCTACGAACGCAGGCAGGCATCGCTGCCCGGTGCACCGCGGCGCGAAACTCGTCGCCGGGCGGACGCGACTTCCGCTACGATGGAGGTGATGTACGCGCGGTGGTGGTTCGTTCTCGCGTTCGTG
>JALZOI010000194.1 GCA_030857245.1 Myxococcota bacterium | reverse complement strand
GTCCTGCGCTTGCGACTGAGCGCTCACCTTGACCACCATGGTCGGTCCGTCGACCGTGGCGACCCATTGCGCGGCTTGCGGCCGCGTCTCGGTGGCGGCATGCCACGCGCGCAGGTCGCTGCCGTCCTTGTTCTCGAGGAAACGCGCGACGAAGCGACCGTTAACGGCCAGGATGGCGACCGACGATGGCCGCCCCGGCGACGTCTCGACGAGCTTGGCCAGCGCAGCTTCTGCTTCCTGCCGGGTCGACCAGCCGGCTTCCGGCGTGAAGCGCACGCTGGCGCCGACCTTGACCGGCTGCCACTCGCTCCAGTTCCCGAACTGCTGCACGCGAACCTCGCCGATGACCGCACCGGTCGCGAGCGGTGACGCCGCCGAGCTCGTCGGCGTGACGCCCCGCGGCTGCGACGGCTGCTGGGAGCTGCTCGAGCAAGCCGCTACGCAAGCAAGGGCGAAGGCAACGAGGTGGGGCGAGCGGCTCATGCGCACGGTCTTCTCCGATCGTTTGACGATGCACAACCCCAAATCGGGCCTGTCTCGATCGGCGCTCGACCATCCGTCCGGGCGGCGCTAGATCCTGCAAAAGATGCCCGCCGCCGCACACCTCCGACCGCGGGCGATCGAGACCGCGCTGCTCGCCCTGCTCGACGAGCGTGGCACCGCGACGGCGTGTCCCTCCGAGCTCGCGCGGCGGCTCGCGCCCGCGGGGTGGCGCCCGCTGATGCCGGTGGTGCGCGCCGCCGCCGCACGCCTGCAGGAGCGCGGCAAGCTCGATGCGTACCAGCGCGGTCGGCCCGTCGCCGTGGCATCCGCGCGCGGTCCGATCCGGCTGCGCGCCAAGCTCGGGGCGATCGACCACCGCGCCCATCCCGAGCGCTACGTGATCGGCCGGGGCGAGCAGGGCGTGCTCACCGTCGAGCCCTACAAGAGCGAGCTGCTGCCGCTGTGGCGCTTCAAGACCCCCGCGATCGCGAGGACGTCATCGCGCGCGCTGTACCGCGCGTTCCTCGCGTACGGCAGGGCGCACGACTTCGTCGGCATGGACATGGCGCGCAAGTTCCTCCAGATGGGCTGGACCCGCGCGCGCCGGTACGCGAACCACGCCAGCGGCCGCAAGTACGGACCCGGGCGGCGCGTGCGAGCGAGCGAGCCCGACGCGCTCGTCAGCAGCAAGGCCGAGGCGGCGGAGATCTTCCGCGTCAGCTACGACCGCGCTCGGCGCCACCCGACGTACCTGCGGCTGCGCGCGGTGCACGAGCAGGCCCGCCGCGCGAGCCGCTGATCACGGCGCGACCGCGACAGTCCACCGGTCGCTCCGGCGGGGCGGGTATGGCACGCTGCGGCCCGATGCGGATCCTCGGCGTCGGTGACTACAACGACTTCGGCTCCCTGTATCTCCGGCTCGCCGCCGAAGGCCACCAGGTCCGCGTGCACATCGCCGAGGAGGGCTCGCACGACGTGCTCGGCGGCATGGTCGAGCTGGCGCCGAGCTGGGAGGCCGAGCTGCCGTGGATCCGCGAGGCCGGCCGCGACGGGCTGATCCTGTTCGAGGAGGTCGGGCGCGGGGCGCTCCAGGACCGGCTGCGACGCGAGGGCTTCCACGTCGTCGGCGGCAGCGCGATCGGCGACCGCCTCGAGCAGGTCCGGGCCTTCGGGCAGGCGACGCTGCGCGACGCCGGGATGACCACGCTGCCGACGCACCCGTTCGCGAGCTTCGACGACGCGATCGCCTTCATCCGCGCGCAGCCCGG
This sequence comes from Myxococcota bacterium, assembly GCA_030857245.1. Lineage (GTDB taxonomy): Bacteria > Myxococcota_A > Polyangia > Haliangiales > Haliangiaceae > JABFXX01. The sequence continues at coordinate 9,167 of JALZOI010000194.1, read as the reverse complement.
GCGCTACGTCCTCAAGTTCAACGGCTCGTTCCTGCCGTCGGATGCGAACTACGTCGGCATGCGCACCGACGGCGCCGACGTGATCGCGGCGCTGACCCGCCATCGCCGCACCTGGGAGGAGGACTACGACGAGCCGCCCGAGCTCGTGCTGATGGGCTTCGTCAAGGGCGTCGAGACCGGCGTCGGCGCGTTCTTCAACGGCACCGAGTTCGTCGGACCGGTCAACCTGGACTGGGAGCACAAGCGCTTCTTCGCGGGGAACCTCGGCGAGCTCACGAGCGAGATGGGCACCGTCGTCACCTACCGGGGCGGCGACAAGCTGTTCGCCGCCACGCTCGGGCGGATCGCGCCGGTGCTGCGCGCGGCGGGTCATGTCGGGTACGTCAACCTCAACACCATCATCAACGCGGACGGCGTCTGGCCGCTCGAGCTGACGTGCCGGTTCGGCTATCCCGGGTTCGCGATCCTGTCCGCGCTGTTCCGCGAGCCGTGCGCCGAGCTCCTGCAGCGGGTCGCGACCGGCGACACCGTGCCCCTGCTCACCCACGACGGCTACGCGGTCGGCGTCGTGCTCACGGTGCCGCCGTTCCCGCACCACCACGGCTACGAGGAGCTGGGCAAGGGCACGCCGATCTGCCTGCCCGACGATCTCACCGACGAGGAGCGGCGGCACCTGCACTTCGGCGAGGTCGGCATGGACGGCGATCAGCTCGTCACCACGGGCCAGGTCGGCTTCGTCATGGTGGTCACCGGCCGCGGCGCGACGGTCGAGGAGGCGCAGCGCGCGTGCTACGCGCTGGCGGCGCGGATCGCGGTGCCGAACGTCCGCTACCGCAACGACATCGGCGACGCGCTGCGGACGACGGGGCTCGCCGAGCTCGCCCGGCTCGGCTGGGTCTGATCCGTGACGCCGACGCCGAGCTCGCGGCGATACCGCTCGTAGCAGCGTCGCCCGGCCTCGAGCCGGAGCAGCGCACCCTCGGCGATCGCGCGCGCGGCCGCGGGCTCGGTCGCGACGAGCGGTCGCAGGACCTCGGCGTTCCACGCGGCGGAGTGCTTGACGTCGAGCGTGGCGTGCAGCGCGAAGTAGTGCCGCGCATGCGACGCGATGCGCAGCCGCTTGAGCCCGGCGTTGACGAGCACGGCGCGTCCCGGGGCGGTGAGCTCGATGACGCCGAGCGCGCCGAGCGAGTGGTACGCATAGCGCCGGTTGGCGGCGAGCCCGAGCATCACGTTGCCGAGCGCGAGAGACTCCCAGACGATCGGGACCGTCGCCTCGAGCGCGGCGAGGTCGACCGCCGCCGCGAGCCGCGCCAGCATCGGACCATGCATGCCGCCGGCGGTGCCGCGGCCCATCTCGTCCCAGTAGTTGCGGGCGAGCTCGAGCTTGGGCTGATCCGCGAGCTTGAGCTGCGTGAGCGCGACGAGGTCCTCGAAGCCCGCCTCGCCGGCGACCTCCTGGCGGAGGAACCAGCGCATCTGATCGACGGTCGCCTCGGTCGCGAGCCACGGGAACAGCGGATCGTGCTGGCCGGGTCCCGTCGCCTCGAGCTCCGCGAACCACGCGATGAACGCATCGGGGTCGGTCGGGGCGGCGGCGGCGCGGGCGGCGATCGGCTGCCGCTCGGCCTCGATCACCTCGCCTTCGAGGACGCGCAGCGCGTGCTCCGCTTCGAGCTCCTCCCGCCAGTCGGTTACAAACATTCGCGGGTTCAGGCGATCGCGGTTGCGGTCGGCGAGCTCGCGGTGAACGGATTCGATCATCGGGGACGACACCTTGCAACTGGCAGACCGACCCAGCGCCACGCAGACCCCCCGGAGCGGCGACAGCGCGCGGGCGGCCCGGCGGATCCCGCGCTCGGGCGCACGGGGCCGGTCGGGGGCGTGTCAGACCGCAACGGTCGCCTCGGCCAGCACGGCGGCGATCCGGTCGACCGCGGCGTACGCCGGGGTCTCGAGCTCCTCGCCGAACACGTCGGGATCGAGCTCCTCGTAGGACCAGCGGGCCGCCCCGGCAGCGAGCAGCGGTGCGATCGCCGCGCGGACCCGATCCTCGCCATCGACGATCGGAGCGCCGGTGTAGAGCAACAGCCGGCCGCCGGGCGTGAGGCGGGCCAGCCCCTCGCGGACGATCCGCACGCCGAGAGCGATCCCGAGCTCGCCGCCGCCATCGCGATACACGCGGTGACCGGCATCGAGCAGGTAGGGCGGGTTGCCGATCACGAGATCGACGGGACCGGAGACCTCGGCGAACAGATCGCCGCCGACCACCTCGACGCGATCGGCGACGCCCGCGAGGTGCGCGTTGACCCGCGCGAGGGCGAGCGCCGCCGGGTTGATGTCGGCGAGCACGATGCGGTCGACACGGTCGGCGAGCGAGAGGCCCCCGACGCCCGAGCCGCAGCACACGTCGACGAGCCGCCCGGCCCGCGCGACCGTACGCGCGAGCGCCGCGCAGAACCGGTAGGTGTCGGGCCCGAAGAAGACGGCGTGCTCGTCGACGGTCGGGTACGCGGAGTGGACGTAGAGCGCGCCGGCGAGCGTCGAGAACCGCACGCGACTCGCGAGCAGGCCGTCGCGCTCGACGACGGCGTCGGCGCGCCCGAGCGCGGCGAGCAGCGCGGGTGGCAGCACGGCGGGCGCGAAGCTCCGGCTCCAGCCGAACACGTCACGCAGCGTGCGCGCCGGTGCGGCCGCGGCGCGGGCGTTGACCCGGCGATGGGTCTCGGGCGTCACCGTCGTGAACTGGTAGCCGCGATCGCGCAGCAGCTGGCCGAGCTCGACGAGTGCGTGCTCGCGGACGCCGAGGCTGCCGACCATGCTGCGGACACTAGCGCGTTCGCGAGCCCCCACGCGCCGATCCCGGGCACGCTCGTGATGGCACCCGGGCTCGGGCTGCGCGCACCGGAGACCGTGATCCGCGCGACCGAGCTGCAGGCGATGGGGCAAGGCGACATCGAGAGCCCCGCGTTCCTCGCGCCGCTGCGCCGCGATGCCGTCCTCGTCGCGCCGTGCCTCCGCGTGGTGCTGCTCGGCAGCATCGCGACCGGCAAGTACGTCGACGCGCTGCTCGAGATCTTCGGGACGCGGCTGGTGGTTCCGGGGACGTTCGTCGGGCGCGGGGACAGGCGTCGCGGTGGCTTGCTGCTGCGCGCGGCGCGTGATGGCGAGGAGCTCGGCTACGTACCGGTCGCCGGCGCCACGCTGCACGGGCCGCGGCCGCCGCGCTTGCCGAAGCTGGCGCGGTCGGCCTCGACGGAGCTCCCCGCGCGCGCCAAGCTGCGCCGATGAAGCTGCCGCTGTCCGTGCTCGATCTCTCGCCGGTGGGCGTCGGGGTGGCGCCGAGCCAGGCGATCCGCGACTCCGTCGAGCTCGCGATCCACGCGGACCGGCTCGGCTACACGCGGTACTGGTTCGCCGAGCACCACAACATGGCGAGCATCGCGACGTCGTCGCCCGAGGTGCTGATCGCGCACGTCGCCGCGAAGACCGAGCGGATCCGGGTCGGCGCCGGCGGGATCATGATCCCGAACCACACGCCGCTCCGCGTCGTCGAGATCTTCCGCACGCTCGAGGCGCTGCATCCCGGGCGGATCGATCTGGGCCTCGGCCGCGCGCCCGGCACCGATCCCGTGACGGCGTCGGCGCTGCGGCGCTCCGATGATCCCGAGGTCAACAACCTGCTCGCCGAGCTCCTCGCGTTCGAGCACGGCCGGTTCCCCGAGCGCCATCCGTTCGCGAAGATCGTCCCGATGCCGTCCGACGTGCGGTGCACGGCGATCTGGATGCTCGGATCGACGCTCGCCGGCGCGTCGATCGCGGCGCAGCTCGGGCTCCCCTATGCCTTCGCCGGCCACTTCGCGATGCAGCATGCGCGCGACGCGATCGCGCACTATCGCAAGAGCTTCGAGCCGTCGGCGCAGATCGCGGCGCCGTACGCGATGTGCGCGGTGACGACGATCTGCGGCGCCGACGACGACGAGGCGCGCCGGCTCGCCGCGCCGATCCGGGTCGCCATCGTGAACACCCGGACCGGCAAGCGCGCACCGATCGTCTCCGTCGAGGATGCGCTCGCCCATCGCTTCACGCCCGACGAGCAGGCCATCGCGGACGAGTTCCTCGAGGGCGCGGTCATCGGCGGCCCCGCGTACGTCGGGGACGCGCTGCCGGCTCTCGCCGCCCGCATCGGCGCCGACGAGCTCATGCTGTCCACGCTGATCCCGAGCCTCGACGATCGCCGCGCCTCGCTCGAGCGGATCGCGCGCGTCCTCGGCTGAGATCGACCGGCGAGCGGATCCGGCCAGCGATCGCCCGTGATCGGGCCCGCTCAGCGCGGGTCCGCGGCGATGTGCGCCATGACGTGGGCGAGCACCCGGGCGCAGCGCTCGCCGTCGAACCGCCACACCGCCGAGACGGCGTGGTCGATCACCATCGGGAGCAGGCTCGACGCCAGGGTCTGGCGGGCGCGGTGCAGGCGGACGCGGACGTTCTCCTCGCCGATGCCGAGGCAGGCGGCCGTCTCGGCGGTATCGAGCTCGATGACGTCACGGAGCACGAGCACCGCGCGCATGCCCTCGGGGAGCAGATCGATCTGCTGCTCGAGCAGGCGGCTCAGCTCGCTGGTCTGGACGTCGCGCTCGGGGGTCGAGACCGGCTCCATCGTCATCTCCTCGGTAGGGACCGCCGAGAGCCGCCGGCGATGGCGGAGCCGCGACGACGCCTCGTTCACGGCGATCCGGGTGACCCAGGTGCGAAACGTCGCCTCGGCGCGGAACGTGGCGAGCGCGCGGTACGCGTTGATCCAGGCGACCTGGACCGCGTCCTCGGCATCGGTGTCGTTGCCGAGCACGGCGCGACACGCGCGGAACATCGCCTGGTTGTGGCGGCGCACCAGCACCGCGAAGCCCTGCCGGTCACCGGAGAGGACGGCCGTGATCGCGTCGAGATCCGACGACGCGTCGGGGACCACGGAAGGTTCGGACTGCGGGCTCATGACCAGCAGAGTGGACCATGCCCGGAAACGTTACACCGTGAGACCGCGCTCGCAGCCGGCGTGCTCGCGGACTGTCACGTCTCCCAGCCGCGCGCACTCTGCTCGGAAAAGGAGACATCCATGCAGATCACGAAAGCCCGCGTCCGCGCCCCGGTGGGCCATCCACTCGCGGGCGCCCCGTCGCCACGGCGGCGCCGCATCTTCAGCGACCTCGGCCCGCTCTTCGGTAGCCTGCTCGCCCTCGGCGGCCTCGGCACCGGTTGTGGTGATAACGCCGCCCCACCCGTGAACGGCGCGTGCGCGCCCACCGATGGCCAGTGCATCTTCCGGCACGCCACGTTCGGTGACGAGCAGCTCTGGACCGACGTGCTCCGGCTTCACGAGCTCGCTCAGACGCTGTCGCCCACCGCCGCGCTCGGGGTCGGGCTCAAGGTCGATGCCGAGGCGGTCCCGGCCGCGGTGCTGGCCGCCGCGGACCTCGCGGATCCGGCGACCACGGTCGCGCTGATCGGCCTGCACGCCGTCGTCGGCCTGCGCGGCACCGTCGAGAACGGCACGATCACGAAGCTCGGCGTCACCTGCGCGCTGTGCCACTCGACCGTCGACGACTCCGTCGCGCCGGGCATCGGTCGCCGCCTCGATGGCTGGCCGAACCGCGATCTCGATAGCGGTGCGATCCTCGCGCTCACCCCCGGCTTGCCATCGCTGGCAGCGACGCTCGCGGTCGATCCGGGCGTCGCGAAGGCGGCGCTCCAGAGCTGGGGGCCCGGGCGCTACGACGCGCGCTTCAACCAGGACACCGAGAGCCATCCGGTCCTGTTGCCGCCGGCGTACGGGCTGCGTGACGTCGCGCTCGAGACGTACACGGGCGAGGGCGAGGTCTCGTACTGGAACGCCTACGTCGCGGTCACGCAGATGGGCGCCCACGGCAACTTCAAGGATGATCGCCTCGGGATCGACATCCGGCACGAGCCCGACCTCGTGACGCCGATGCTGCCCGCGCTCCGCGAGTACCAGTTCTCGCTCGTCGCGCCACCGCCGCCGGCCGGCAGCTTCGACCCCGCGGCCGCGGCGCGCGGGCAGCTGCTGTTCGCGGGCAAGGCGCAGTGCGCATCGTGTCACGCCGGTGCGAGCTTCACGGATGCGCCGACGCTGCACACGCCCGCCGAGACCGGCATGGAGCCGAACGAGGCGCGGCGCGGCGGGACCGGCAAGTACCGCACGACCCCGCTGCGCGGCGCGTGGTCCCATCCGCCGTACTTCCACGACGGCAGCGCGGCGACGCTCGCGGACGTGGTCGTGCACTACGATGGTGTGCTCGGCCTGCAGCTGACGCCGCCCGAGCGCGCGGATCTCGAGCAGTACCTGCGCTCGTTGTGAGTCGCAGCGGATGGCGGCTGCGCGGGGCGTCAACCGGCAGGAGATCCTCGGGACGCTTCAGCGGGCGGGAGGGCCGACGTCGATCATCGTCATCATCCCGGCCTCGGCGTGCTCGAGGATGTGGCAGTGCATCATCCAGCTGCCCTCGTCGAGCGGCACCAGGCCGATGTCGACGGTCTCGCGGCCGTGCACCAGCACGGTGTCGCGGAAGAACGGCTCGTCGACGGCGCGGTCGTTGCGGCCGAGGACCTTGAAGAACATGCCGTGGAGGTGGATCGGGTGGAGCCGACCGCTGACGTTGGTGAAGCGCAGGCGCGCCCACCGATCGCGGGGTAGCGCGAGCGCCGCCGGGTGGTGATGCTCGTGGCCCGCGAACGCCTGATCGTTGAACGTCCACTCGATCCCGAGCGGGCCGCCGCGGCGCGCGTCGAGCTTGAACTCCTTCGTGATCGGCGCGCTCAGCCCGGTGCTCCAGGCGGGGACGCGAGCGCGGGCCGGTGAGGGGAAGGTCGGCGGCTGGGTGCCGCCGTCGACCTGGAGCTCTGCGAGCCGGTTGGGCTGGCGGCCGAAGCGGTCGAGCACGGTGACGAGCCGGCTCGTGGTGCCGGGCGCGGTGAGATCGAGATCGAGCCGGTTGCCGGGCGCGAGCTCGAACCGCTCGAGCGGGATGGGGGCGCGCAGGTAGAGGCCGTCGACCGCGATCACCTCGGCGCGGACGTCGCCGAAATCGGGGACGTAGATCCGTCCGTTCGACGCGTTGAGCAGCCGCAGCCGGATCCGCTGGTCGATCGCGAGGTGGAGCGCGGTGTCGAGCCGGCCGTTGACCGTGATCGTGTTGCCCCACCGGCCATCGTGCGAGAGGTCGTGCGGCGTGTTGAACGTCTCGACGATCTGGCCGTCACGACCGAGCAGCCAGTCGTCCAGGATCCACAGGACGTCCTGCGCGTAGGGCGGCGGCTCGCGATCCTCGACGATCAGCGCGCCATAGAGCCCGCGCTCGACCTGCTCGCTCGATCGGACGTGCGGATGGAACCAGAACGTACCGGCGTCCTTCGGCGTGAACTCGTAGGTGAACGAGCCACCGGGCTCGATCGGGGGCTGGGTCGCGTGCGGGACGCCGTCCATCGCGTTCGGCAGCCGGACGCCGTGCCAGTGGATCGTCGTCGGCTGCGGCAGCTCGTTGGTGAAGTGCACGCGCAGCGTGTCGCCGAGCCGGATCCGCAGCGTCGGGCCCGGGACCTGACCGTTGTAGGCCCACACCCGCCGCGGGCCGCCGTCGATCAGCGGGAGCTCGGTCGGCGCGGCCGTGATCGAGAACGTCTTGAGCACGCCGGTCGGTGACGCGGTCGCGGGGTACGCGCCGTCGAGGGTCAACGGATCGGCGTCGCGTGGCGCGCTGCACGCGGCGGCCGCGCCGAGCAGCCCGACGAGCAGCCGCGACCCGATCCGGAACGCCGGCCGCATCGTCACGGGACGCGCAGCAGCGCGCTCCGCGACAGTGCGAACGCCTGGTCGGCGGTGAGCCGGGTGCCGCCCTCCATGAGGTTGTCGACGCCGGGCTGGGTGTCGTCGAGCGGATCGGGATAGCTGCGGCCGGAGGTCCCGCGGTTCAGCACGTGCTGCAGCGCGAGGAAGTGGCCGGCCTCGTGCGCCGTGATGCGCGCGAGCTCGGTCGCCGCGAGCCCGCCGCGCACGACGACGCCGAAGTAGTAGCTGCCGCGGATCGGCGGCCCGGGCGTGCCGAGCGCGAGCCCACCGACACCCTGGGGCAGGGACTCCACGAAGAAGATGTCGAGCCCGTCGCGGTCGCGATCCGCGACGAGGCCGGGCAGCATCGCGGACTGGCTGGCGGGCGCCTCCTGCGGCTCCGAGAAGTCGGTGATCTGCTCGAGCGCGGTGCCGGTGAGCCGCTCGGAGGCCGCGATCGTCACGACGATGCTGGCCTGCGCGAACAGCCGCGTCAGCTCGGCCGCGAGCTCGGGCGTGTGGGGATCCCCGAGCGAGTCCGAGACCGTGTAGAGGTTGAGCGCGAGCACGTTCGCGCCGTCGTCCTCGGGCATCAGGATGCGCACGGTCACCGGCCCCGGCCGATCCGAGGCGACGCGCAGGAGCCCCTCGCCGGCGACGACGAGCTGCCCCGGCTTGTACGGATACACGTGCGTGAACGTGCCGAGGCGGATCGACTGGAACAGCGCGCCTGGCATCTGGCCGACCTGCTCCTGCTGGTACTGCTGCTGCATCGTCGGGCCGGGCGCGCCGGCCGGGAGCTGCACGAGCTCCGCGCCATCTCCGACCGCGAAGGCCCCGAGCGCGTAGAGCCCGGCCGTCGCGCCTTCGATCACGATCGTGATCGAGCGCGTGTCCGCGGGAATCGCGAACACGAGATCGGGCGACACGCCGGCCTCGCCGACCACGGTGTCGAGCACGACGTCGCGGGGGGGCGGCGGAGGCGGCTCGGTCGCGTCGGTGCAGCCCATCCACCCAACGAGCCCGCACGTGATCAGAGATCGCATCGCGCCGGCTCTACCACGGTGCGGGGGCGGCCGTGAGGGCAGACCGGGGGAGGGGCGTGTGCTTCCTCAGAAACGGGCCGACCGGGCAATGAGAGGGGCGCGTGGGCTTCCTCACAAACGGGCGACAGGCAGCGGGCAGCCGGCAGCCGGCAATGAGAGGGGCGTGTGCTTCCTCAGAAACGGGCGACAGGCAGCGGGCAGCCGGCAACCGGCAATGAGAGGGGCGTGTGCTTCCTCAGAAACGGGCGACAGGCAGCGGGCAGCCGGCAACCGGCAATGAG
>JALZOI010000787.1 GCA_030857245.1 Myxococcota bacterium | reverse complement strand
GTCCGCCTGCACTGCCGTCGGCCGTGTGGATCAACAAGCCCAAGACAGGAGCCGATGCTCAGCCCACAATCGATTCACTAAACTAGTGCTCTCCGGTGTCTCAAACTCGTTGACAGGTTCCGCGGCCTGGTTTCCGACGAGCGTGGATGTCGAGATCGTGGAGCACGCGGTCGCATCGCACGAGTTTCGGACCGTGCTGTCGATGTTGTGGGTCCCTCGGGATGCGGTCCTCACCATCGGCTCGCCATGAGCGATCGTTTCAGTACGCCTGCTGGTCGCTAGGCGCGATGCGCCCGCTTTCATGACGAAAGCGAGGGGTTCGAATCTTACGCAACCGCTGGCGGGCTCGGGCCGAGAACCCACCCGCGATGAACCTTGTCCTCAGACGCGGGTCTCTGTAGTGGGAGAGCGAACGTCGCGCGGGCGTGAGGTCGATGTCGCGAGCGCGCGTGCGGCGCCGACGAACGCGGAGTCGCATCGGCCGGCGCCGACACCTGCCGAGCTCGCGCGAGACGCCGTGGTCGCACTCGGCCGCGACGCTGCGCTCGTCCGCGACGCCGTCGACCGAGTCCGTCGTGCGTACGCAGCGAATGACGTCGAGAAATGGACGGAGGCGCGTGCCAGCCTGGATCGAGCGCTACCGTGCGCGTTCCGTGCGCAGGAGCGCGCGAAATCTCGTCAGACCGACGCCGGCACGGAGCTCGGAGAACGGATCGGGATCGTCGAGCGAGACCTCGGCGATCTTGCGACGGCCGCAGCCATCCTCACCGAGCCACCTTCCGGCATCGCGGCGATCACGCGCGAGGCCGAAGTCGAGCAGATCCTGGTGGCGCCGGTCGCGGGTACCAGCGCGGCAGCATACGAGACGAAGGAGAGCGCGCTTCGCGCGGAGTTTGATCAGCTCTCGGCGGTCGAGAGCCGCGTGCTCGCGCAGCGGCTGCGGCGAGCGCGCCCGAACGACACCCTCGCATCGCAGTTCAACCGCATGACCGCCGAGCGTCGTGGACGGTTGCTCGCGTATCTCGACGGTGCGCGGCGCCGCGAGGCGATCCGCCAAGCGAGAGGTCCCCAACAACTGCCCGACGAGATCCGTGGCGACCTCGAGTCCGCGACCGGCACGTCCCTCGGTCGCGTCCGCGTTCACACCGGCGACGACGGTGACGCGGTCGCAGCATCACACAGCGCACGTGCCGTGACGATCGGCGCGGACATCTACATGGGCGAAGGTCAGCTCGACGCATCGAGCGCGGACGGGCGCGAGCTACTCGCACACGAAGTCGCGCACGTCGTTCAGGCCCAGGCACATCCCGGTCCCGAACTACCCGCGGCGAAGCGCGATGAAGGGGGTGGCGATGCCGCCGAGGTCGAGGCCGATCACTTCGCGGCTCGGTTTCGCGAGTCGGGTGCAGCCGCGTCCTGGAAACCGTCGGTCGGCGTCGACAGCTCGGCACCGATGTGCAAACCGAAGGACGGTCGCAACGTCCTGAAGGCGCCCGAGCGCAAGCCGTCGTCCCGACCGATCCTGGTTCCCGACAAGACGCATCCCGCCGTCAAGGACACCGACGGCGAACAGATGATCCAGACGGACAAGACGACGGGTCGGGGCAAGCCGGCACGGCTTCCCTACAAGAACTGGAAGGCGCTGGCGACCGTCGCGGAGACGGTGACCGTCGCCGACGATGCGGGTGACAACCTCACGATCGAGATCACGTATCGGCTCGAACAGCGTCCAGCCGAGGTCGGAGAGGTCCCCGACATCTGGATCCACACCGAACGTCGCGCACTGCTGACCCTCGGAACCGGCGAACACGCTGGCGCGACGATCATCGGCCAGGCTCGGGTCCGCGTCGGCGCCGACGAAATTCTCGATCCCAAGGCCGCGATCTCGAGACCGAGCATCGGCCCGAGCCACTCGGCGCAGGTGTATCTGGAAGCCTCCGAGCAGTTCGTGAATGTGTTTGGCAACACCGGGCGAAGGTCGCTCCACGCAGATGCGGTCGATAACGACCTGCTCGTCTACGACGATCCGCTTCGCACGATGATGGGGCTCAAGCGAGTCTTGAAGCAGCAGCGCATCGCGGGACAAGGCGACGCGGTCGCACAGCTGCATCGCCAGGTACCGAAGTTGCTCGAAGCGGCCAAGGATGCGACCGCGATCCTCAACTCACACATCAAGTCCGTAAAGAGCCACCACGACGGTGACCGTCGTGTACCGCAGGTCCGGTGGGTCCTCCACGACATCGCTAACTGGCTCGCCGCGAACCACCTACGTGGACGCGGCGACTCGGAAGAGGCGCGGCAGCTCCGCGCTGTTCATCGCAAGCTCCTCGAGAAGCTCGAAGCGGCGCATGCCGTGAAGGCGCCCAAGCGCGACCATCTCGACGACGCGCTCGGCATCCCGTTCCGCTTCGTCGAACGGACCGGCGAAGGGCTCAAGGAGCTCGGCGCGATGACGGTCGACGCCGTCGTGCTCGGCCTTGCAGCGGCGGGCAAGAAGACCGGCAAGTGGGACTGGAACTGGGATCCGATCAGCAAGTACGGCAAGTCGGTGAGGCAGACCGGCGCGAGCTCGACCGACGGGCTCGTCGCGATGGTGAACGGATTTGCCGACCAATGGTCCGACGCGCTCGAACGCGCGGGCAACGGCGACTACTCGGGCGTGATGGACGTGGGGCTCGACACCGCTCTGATGATCGATGGCGCCCGCACGACCGGCGCGATGGCGATCGAGAAGGGCGCGCAGCTCGTTGCCAAGGTTCGCAGCCTCTCCAAGAAGGCGCGCGCCGTCGCCGGTCGCGCCCCGCGCGAGGTGCGCGACATCGTCACCGCGATGGCCGAGTCCGTCGATGCGTTCGCCGCCAAGCAGCAGGCAGCGGGAATGCAGACGGCAGGTGGACCCGATCTGCCTGGCGGCCCTACAGCGGACTCCATCGTCGCGGGGCTCAAAGCCGCGAAGGAGACGTTCCAGAGCAAGCGACTCTCGCAGCGGCGCGAGAACAGCATCGCAACCCTCAAGCTTCGGCTTGGCAAGACCAAGGCACCAGATGTCGCCGAGTGGATCACGCGCGTCGAGAAGACGTTCGGTAGCGACACGAAGGCATTCGCCGAATTTCTCGACGGGGTTGGACAGCGGCTGATCGAACCGGCGCCCTTCATGCGGGGGGTCGAGGCCCTTCTCGGATCGAACGCGATCGGAGCTGACGACCTCGCGCATCTGCTGAGCCACATCTTCGAAGGAAAGCATCTCGATCCGACCGCGGTCCTTCGCGAGGTACAGTGGTTGACGACACGGACGCTCTCGGCCGAGTCACGTTCCATGCTGATCAAGCGGGCG
>JALZOI010000786.1 GCA_030857245.1 Myxococcota bacterium | reverse complement strand
CGCCCGCCGAGTCGCTGCGCCCTCCCGCGCCGACGCCCGCGCTGCTCGCCGCCGGCAAGCTGCTCTACGAGGGCGCGAGCGGGTGCGCGGCGTGTCATGGCGTCAGCGGGGCCGGTGATGGCCCCGTCGCGTTCGCGCTCAAGCCGGCGCCGCGCAACCTGGTCCGGGATGCCTACAAGGCCGGCGACTCCGTCGAGCAGGTGTTCCACACGATCACGCACGGCCTGCCGAACACCCGGATGGTCGGCTATCCGAACCTGAGCGATGCCGATCGCTGGGCGATCGCGCACCACGTCGTCCGCTTCCGCGCGCGCAAGTAGCGCGAGCGCGATCGCGCTCGCGATCGCGATCAGCGGCGCGCATCTCACCTCAGCTCTTGCGTCCAGTCGAGATCGACGGCCATGCCCACGCCGAGCATGGTGCCGTTGCTCTTTCGCACCGTGTCCACGCCCTTCACGATCATCGTCAGGGTTTCGCGTCCGCTCGTGGCACCGCGGGCCCCCTCGTAGGTGCAGCCAAATGCGAACCCCTTGGGTGCGTCGGCGGCGCACGAGAGCACCTCGTCCCACGCCTTGTCGAGGGGACGAAAACCGTGCTTCTCGATCGCTGCGACGTACGCATCGACCGAGCGCCGCGCCTGAGGGATGTCGGTCACCTCGACCCAGCCCTCCACGCGCAGTCGCTCTCCACCCGAGCCGCGCTGCCGGTCGGCCTTCACCAGCTGGAAGCCCTCGAACGCCGGCAGGGGGGCCAGCGGGTTGTCGTCGGAACGCTTGCATGCGGAGAGCAGGGCGAGACACAGCAGGATCGAGCGCATCGCGCCGAGTATAAGGTACCGCGCGACAGCGGCGTTCGGCTCGAGGGCGCCCAGCTCGTCATGTTCCATGAAGCCAGGCCGACGGCGGTGTTCGGCGTGATCGATCCGCCGGAGCTGGGGCGCACCGGCGCTGGTCATGACCGCGGCCTTCTTCATCGACCTGGCGATCACCTCTTGCTGATGTCGGCGTGTCTTCTTGCCCGACAACCGCATCGTGGCCGAGTACGCCGAGCTCAAGCGGATCGACAGCGTGCAGTCCGAGAACCTCAACAAGACCGTGATCATCAGCCGGGCGCGCATCGATGCCGCCACCCGCACCCTCACGATCGACGGCCTCGGCACCGGTACGCCGCTGACCATGCGCAACGACCGCGGCTGTTCACCAGGCATCGCATTCAAGTTCACCTCGGACATCCGCTCGCCCGGTCTCATCGGCGACACCGCGGTCGTCCAGAACGTCTCGACCGGCGCCTACGTGATCGATCCCGACCACCTCGACCAGGTCCCGAGCGAGCTCGCGCGCAAGTGGTTCCAGGAAGACGTCGCGGCCGGCAAGATCCAGATCCAGCGCAAGTGACGCGGGCGCGGCGAGCGCCGGATCGCCCCCCTTGCGCGTGGTTTCACGCAACCTCTCGTCGCTGCGGCCGACACCTGGGCGATGAGAAACCTGAAGACCCGCGGCGAGGTCGCGTTGTACGTCTGGGACTACTTTTACGTGAGCAACGTGCCGCCTCCCGCCGACGGCCAGCCGTGGGCGCTGATCGAGCGTGCGACGTGCCGGATCCGTGAGTCGGAGCCCTATCTGAATCCACCCACCGCGCTCGATGTGCGGCTACGGCATGCACGGCGCGTCCGCAATGCCGCCCGCCTCGCGCTCCGGCAGATCGAGCGCCTGTCCGCGCTACCCGAGCCGTGGGTGATCGAACGGCTCGTCGAGCTGGAAGCCTTCGCCGAGATCCTCATCGAGGAGCTGGCTGAAGCCGCGCGGCAGCTCGTTCTCCACTGAGATCGAGATCTTCGACACGATCGTCATCCTCGGAATCGCCGGTCACGACGTGCCACCCTGTGCTCGAGCGGTGTCTGGGCGCGCGGGCGATGTCTCACATCGCGCGACTGGCGAGTGCAGGCGAAGGTCGCGCTCGCTAGGCCAGCGGTCGTAGACGAGGCCGTCGCGAACGCATGGCGCACGTTGCAGACGCGGCGCTCCATTTCGATCGCCAAGCGCACGAAGATCTTGTTCGCGTGTAGTCAGCTCGTTGACAAGCACCAGCACGAGCTCGCGAAGAGCTTCATGATCGTGCTGCGCGTTCGCCCTCGAGCCGACACCGCGCAACCTGGTGCGCGACGCCTTCAGACCGGCGACTCGGTGGAGCAGGAGTCTCGCGATCAGCGCGGCGGCGCGCGATGAAACTCGACGTAGCAGCGAACCTCGCCCTCGGGCTCGATCCGGTGCTTGACCTCGGGCACCACGATCCCGGGATGTGAGGCATCGAGCCAGCGCTCGGTCGCGAGCGGCGGCTCGATGACGTAGTGCAGCCGCCCCGCGAGCACGTGGATCACCGCCCATACGCCGGGCTTCGTCCCGTGATCGCGGCGGAGCCCCTCGGGGATCGTGAGCTCGTCGAAGTCGGGGCTGCGGTGATAGGCGACGAAGCCCGCCGGGATCTCGAACGCGTCGCAGCGCACGCAGCCGAGCTCGCTCCCGAGTCGCTCCGTGCGGCCCGCCTCGGTGACCACCCACGGCCGGAGCTGGAATGGCGGCCGGTGCCGCACGTGTTGCCCGTGCCCGCAGGCGAGCTCCGCGACCCAGGCGCCGACGTCGTCCTGGTGGTAGCCCGTGATCGCGCGCTCCATCCGCGCAGCCTACCGTCTCGTCGGTGCCGACGGCGCCGCCGCGGTGCGCGCCCGACCGCGGACGAGCCACACGCGGCTCCCCTCCCCGTGCGCGAGGCTGCTGTTGACGATCGCGATCGCATCGTCGCGCACCGCGAGCTTGCGCATCAGCCGGCCCTGGAAGCTGCCGTTGCGGCCACCGCCGGGATCCGCGCTGCCGGGCACCAGCGTCGGTGCGCTGAACGTCTGGCCCCCGTCGGTCGACGTCACGATCGCCAGCCCGTGCGGCGGCTCGCGATGTGACGGGAACGCCTCCCACAGCACGATCACCGCGCCGCGCTCGTCGACGCTGAGCGCCGGGAACGCGGCGCTCGCGTGGCCGCGGGGTCGCGGCCGCGAGATCGCGCGCGGCGGATCGAAGCGCGCGCCCCCATCGCGCGAGCGCGTGTAGTGGACGTCGGCGGGATCGAACGGCCCGCTGGAGCTCTCGGTGAACGCGAGGTGCAGCGTGCCGTGCCGATCGAGCGCGAGCTTCGGCGCATCGGAGTAGCCCGGGGTCCGCGCGACGATCGCTGGCGCCGCGAACGTGCGCCCGCCATCGCGCGACGCGGCGACGTGGATGTCGGCGCTCGGATCCTCGCCGGTCGTCCACGCGAGGTAGACCGCGGCGCCGGCGGCGGCCACCAG
>JALZOI010000785.1 GCA_030857245.1 Myxococcota bacterium | reverse complement strand
CTCCCGGCGCCGCCGCTGGCGCCCGCGCGCGGCGAGGTCTCGGGCGCCGGCCCGCTGCCTCGCAAGGAGCCCAAGATGACGACCTCGGGCGGCCGGCCGTCGGCGATGGCCGGCGGCGAGATCCAGCTCGGCGCGGATGTCGAGAACCGGTACGAGAAGCTCGCCACGATCGGCTCGGGCGGGATGGGCACCGTCTATCGCGCGCGCCAGGTCGCGCTCAACCGCGAGGTCGCGCTCAAGGAGATCCGCGATCTGTTCGGGTTCTTCAGCGAGGATCAGCGCAACGAGATCGTGCGGCGGTTCACCGATGTCGTGCGGGCCTGGGGCAACCTCGCGCACCCGAACATCCTGCCGATCCACGACGTCAACCTGTACTCGGAGTTCCCGAACCTCGTCACCGAGCTCGCGCCGAACGGCTCCGCGCGCCGGCTGATCAACGACGCCGAGGAGCTGCCCGTCGAGCTCGTCTTCAAGTACCTGCTGCAGACGCTGCACGCGCTGCGCGCCGCGCACACCCAGCGCGTCTACCACCGCGGCCTCAAGCCCGAGCAGCTGCTGATCGATGGCTACGGCAACGTCAAGGTGTCGGACTTCGGGTTCACGCGGATCGTCGAGCGCGATCACGCGGTGATCCGGCAGATCTACGTCGGCATGGGCAACGTCGCGTACATGGCGCCGGAGCTCTACTCGGATCCGATGATGAGCGGCCCCCAGGGCGACATCTATGCGCTCGGCATCATCTTCTACGAGCTGCTGACGCGGAAGCTCCCGGGCCGGCGCTCGCCGATGCCGTCGGATCTCAACCCGCAGCTGCCGAAGGGCATCGACGACATCTTCGACAAGATGACGCGCGACTCGCGGACCGAGCGCTACGCCACCGTCGACGACATCCTCGACGACATCGACAAGCTCGAGGGCATGGAGAGCCTGCTCGACCGTCAGAACCAGGTGCTGGTCGGCGACAGTCCGCTGTCGGCGATCAAGTTCCGGCCCGGCGCCGAGGAGCCGATGGTCGGCACGCCGGTCGACGAGGGCGACGAGGACGGCAAGAAGGGCCACCGGCCGTACTCGTTCCAGCAGCGCCGCAACAAGAAGATCTGAGCGGGCGCCCGGGGCTACGGCGCGCTGAAGCGCCGCTCGAGGCCGAGCTTCTCCTCGCGCAGCCGGTCGAGCACGTCCTTGGCCGCCTGCTTCGCGGCGTCGCTCGACGCGTTCGCGAGATCCTCGGTCGCCTTGCGGATCTTGACGTCGAGGTCCGCGAGCTGCGGGCGCAGCCGCTCGCGCGCCTCGCTCGCGAGCTCCTTCGCCTTGTCCTTCGCCTCGATCGCGCCCTCGCGGACCTTCTGGACCGCGGACTCGGTCTTGCTCTCGACCTGTTGCTGCTCCTCGGGCGTGCAGCCGATCGCCAGGCCGAACACCCCGATCAGCAGCCCGCGCCGCAGGCCGCGCCCGAGGCCGCGCGTCATCGCGTCCTCCCGTCGATGTGGTGCGTGGGCACCTGCGCGAGGTCGACGCCGGCGAGGCAGCGCACGTTGATCGCGACCATCTCGGTGCCGTCGGGCCCGGTGCCGCGACCGAACGCCTTGATCCCGCAGGTCTTGCAGAACACGTGGTGGATCACGCGCTTGTTGAACTGGTAGTCCGTCAGCTGATCCTCGCCGCGCTCGAGCTGGAACTTCGCGGCGGGGACGAACGACAGCATCGTGCCCGCGCGGCTGCAGATCGAGCAGTTACAGGTGAGCGCGGGCTGCGCGAGATCGAGGTCGACGTGGAACTGGACGGCGCCGCAATGGCAGCTGCCCTGATGCGTGGTCTCCGACATGCTCGAAGCCTACGTCGGCCGCCGCTCGCGTCGCGACCTTTACGTGCGACTCACGCGATCCTCCGCGTCCGGATGCCGGAGCCGCGCAACTCGGCCGCGAGGGCGTCGCCTTCGGCGGCGTGGTTGTAGAGGTGCGCCGAGATCCGCACGAACGGTCCGCGCGGGTGCGCGACGATCGGCACCTCCCAGCCGCGCGCGAGCAGCTGCTTCTCGAGCGCGAGCGCCTCGACCCCGGCTGGCAGCGTGATCGGGATCGTGGCCATCGCGCCGACCGCGGTGGCGGGTGCGAGCGGCGGGCCTCCACCCAGCGATTCGGTGACGTGCTCGCGGAGCGCGAGAGCGAGCGCGTGGTTACGCGCGTGGATCGCGGGCCAGCCGCCGCCCTCCGCACCGACCGCTTCGATCGCGAACGGCACGGTCAGGTGCGCGGCGGGATCGTGGGTGCCGGCCCAGTCGAGCTCGGCATGCAGCCGGTTCGCGGTGCGGTCGTCAGGGCTGGCGCCGTGCGAGGTCACGAGCGGGATCGCGGCGGCTCCTTCCGCGGCGACCAGGAAGCCGCTCGCCTTGGGCGCGCACAGCCACTTGTGATGGTTTCCCGTGTACCAGGTCGCGCCGAGTGCGAGGAGCGCCCCGACATCGAGCGCGAGCTGGCCGGGGGCGTGCGCGCCGTCGACGATCACCGCGAGGCCGCGCGCCGCGAGCACGGGGAGCAGCCGCTCGAGGGGGAGCCGCAGCGCCGTCGGGCTCGTGAGGTGATCGAGCAGGGCGAGCCGCGTCCGCGGCGTGATCGCGCGGCTGATGGCGTCGACGCAGGCGTCGTCGTCGAAGGGGAGCGGCAGCGGTACGGTCGCGATGGTGAGCCCGCGGCTGGTCGCGAGCCGCTCCACCTGGTTCCGGCACGCGCGGTACGTGTGATCGGTGATCAGCACCTCGTCGCCGGTCGCGAGGGTGGCCGAGCTCAGCGCGATGGCGACGCCCGCGGTCGCACTCGGTACGAAGGCCAGGCGCGCGGCCGGGGCGCGGAGAAAGTCGGCGAGGGCGACGCGCGCGCGATCGAGCTCGTCCTGCCACTCGAGGACGAAGAAGCGCATCGGGGCCGCCTCGAGGCGCCGCCGCCAGCCGTCCGCGGCGGCGAACACGGTGCGCAGGCACGCCCCGAACGAGCCGTGGTTGAGGTGCACCACGGCGGGGTCGAGCATCCAGCGATCGATCGGAGAGACGGCGCGCACTCCGGGGAAGGAACCTCAGAACCAGGGGGCAGGCAACGGGAAATGGGGGAGAGGGGAGACGTGTGCTTCCTCAGAAACGGGCGGCGGGCAGCCGGAAACGGGGAAATGGGGAAATGGGGAGAGGGGAGACGTGTGCTTCCTCAGAAACGGGCGGCGGGCAACCGGCAGCCGGAAACCGGCAACTGTGAGCGTCGGTGCGATCGCGTGCGGATCGGCCGTGATGGGAGACCGAGACCGAGACCGAGACCGAGACCGAGACCGAGACCGAGACCGAGACCGAGACCGAGACCGAG
>JALZOI010000193.1 GCA_030857245.1 Myxococcota bacterium | reverse complement strand
GGCCGCACCCGCGAGCGCGGCCGAGCCG
Organism: Myxococcota bacterium; assembly: GCA_030857245.1. Lineage (GTDB taxonomy): Bacteria > Myxococcota_A > Polyangia > Haliangiales > Haliangiaceae > JABFXX01. The sequence goes on along the minus strand of JALZOI010000193.1, from coordinate 10,957 downwards.
GCGGCTCGCGCGCAGCCGGTCCCCTCACCCGCGATGGCGAAGCTCATCGCCGAGGTCGAGCAGTTGCCCACGAGCCGTGCCGATCGATCGCACGCCGCCGTTGCGGGCGCCTTGCGTGCGTTGAGTGAGGTGGTGCGCGGGCTCGACGGCACCAGCTCGGAACGCGGCGATCGGATCGCGGCGGCGGCCGACGACGTCGACCAGCAGGAGCGGCAGGGCCTCCACACCCGGGCGGTCGCACGCGGTCTCGGCGAGGCCCTCGGTGCGCTGGACGATGTGATGCCCCAGGCGTCCGCGGGCGCTCAGCGCGATCACTACGTCGCGGCGGTGCGGGCGCTCGAACGCCTCGCGGTCGACGAGCCGCTGCTGCCGCAGGCGGCCCGCGTCCATCTCGCATTCTCGGCGATCGTCGACGGGCTCGCCATCGTACAGGGGATCGCTGCGCCGTTCGGGACGAGCGTCGCGCCGCGCGAGCACCGCCCCGACCCCGCCGCCTTCGCGGAACATCTCGAGCGAGCCTCCAGGCACGTGCTCGCGGCCGCGGCAGCGAGGAGCTGGACCGATGCACGCGCGAGCACGGCGCAGGCCCTGCTCGCCATCGCCGACGCGGTGAGCTCGGGGCCGGTCCGTGCCGGCGAGCTCGCGACCGTCATCCGGTTCGAGGCGTTCCGACTCGCGCGCGCCACCCCGATCGATCAACGACGCGTGGACTGGGCAAAGGCGGGCCTCGTCACGGCCGCCGCGGCCCTGCAGGACGCCATCCCGCCGACCTCCGCCGTGGTGCTCGCGCTCGCGCGCCATGCTCGCCAGGCGGCCGATGCGATCGACGCGAACGCGACGTTCGCCTTCCAGCGACCGGCCATCCAGGATGCGCTGCGGGCGGTGTTCGAGGCGTACTCCGCGCTCGGCCTGGACGACCCGACGTGGAAGCCCACCGCGACGAGGTGACTCGAGAGCGCTGCCCACGCGAGCCGGCGAGCGCGCGACAGCGGCGCTCGCCGAGCACCGCCACCGTGCGCCCGGCGCTTTCAGGAGCGCGAGGGCAGGGCAGCGACGTCGACATCCCGGGATAGCGATCCGGCAGCCGCGAGGCGCTCGATCACGGAGATGTCACCCGCGGTCTCGAGGATGACGGCATCGACCTCGTCGATGGAGCCAAACCCGCGCTCGCGCACCTTGGCGCGCACCTCACTCTCGGTCAGGCGTTCCCGTCGCAGCACGGCCGCGAGGAACTGTCCGCGATAGAACACGAGCACCGGCTGCGACTTGACGAGCCGCGCGAGCGGGCGGGAGCGCACCGAGGCGAACGCGATCACGTACTGCAGCCCGATCAGCATCGCGAACGCGGTGACGCCGTCGACGATCGGCGTCTGCTTCGAGAGTGCCAGGGTGGCGAGCGTCGACCCGAGCGCGATCGTGACCACGAGGTCGAAGGCGTTGAGCTTCGTGAGCGTGCGCTTGCCGCTCACGCGCAGGAGCAAGACGAGCCCGACGTATCCGAGGCCCGTCGAGATCACCACCCGCAGGACGGACGACCAGCTCTCGAACCACATGTGAAAATGCCAGTGCAAGAGCGCGTCCGCGGCTGGGTGCTCGCTGGCGTCGGAATTGCAAACCTGCGCTACCGTGCTTGCTGGAACCGCGCTCGTCTCCTCGGTCCTCGCCTTCGTGGACCCGCCCGTGCAGATCTTCGGCATCCGGCTGGTCGGCATCAATGCCGCGAGCGGGCGCAAGCTGCTGCTGTCGCTCGCGTTGATCGTGATCGTCGTGGTCACTCACCGCATCCTGCGGCGCGTCACCGACCGCTTGCTGCAGCGGCGCTTCGTCCGCGCGAGGTTCTGGGTCCGCCAGGCGCTCGGGCTGATGGCCACCCTCCTGATCGTCGTCGGCATCATCTCGCTCTGGTTCGACGACCCCACGCGGCTCACGACGGCCCTCGGCCTCGTCACGGCGGGGCTCGCGTTCGCGCTGCAGAAGGTGGTGACCGCGGTCGCGGGTTACGTCGTCATCATGCGCGGCAAGACGTTCGCGGTCGGCGATCGCATCGTGATGGGCGGGGTGCGCGGCGACGTCATGGACCTGGACTTCACGCAGACGACGATCATGGAGATGGGGCAGCCACCTCCCGTCCAGAACGCCGAGCCGGCCATGTGGGTACAGAGCCGCCAGTACACCGGACGCATCGTGACCGTCTCCAACGCGAGGGTCTTCGACGAGCCCGTCTTCAACTACACGCGCGAGTTCTCCTACATCTGGGAGGAGATCTCGATCCCTGTGATGTACACGGCCGACCGGGACCGGGTCGAACGGCTGCTCCTCGACGTGGCGCAGGATCACACGGCTGCGATCCAGGACATGGGCGAGGACTCCCTCGCCGAGCTCGCGCGTCGCTATCTCGTGCAGACCACCGATGTGTCGCCGCAGGTCTTCTACCGGCTCACGGACAACTGGCTGGAGCTGACGGTCCGCTTCGTCGCGCGCGAGCATGGCGTGCGTGGTCTCAAGGACGCCATGAGTCGAGACATCCTCCGCGGGCTCGAGAGCGCCGGCATCGAGATCGCGTCCGCGACGTTCCAGCTGGTCGGCTTGCCGAAGGTCCAGGTCGAGCTCGCCCCGCCGCCGGGCTCCGATGGCCGCCGGTCAGGGCCTGCCAGGACCGGCCCCGCCCCTGGCACCGGCCACTGATCGGCCATCGCGCATGAGCGTCCTCGAGACCGCGCTCCGCTACCCGAGGCTCCGCCTGCGTCGGCTGCGAGATCAGCTGCGCAGCAGCCTGTGGGTCGCGCCGGCGCTGGCGGTCGTCGCGGCGATCGCCGTCGCCGTCCTGCTGATCACGCTCGATGGCGCCCTCGCGCAGGACCGGAGCGCCTGGTTCTTGTTCGATGGTGGGCCGGAGAGTGCGCGCGAGCTGCTGTCGACGATCACGTCCGCCATGCTGACCTTCACGGCGCTGGTGTTCTCGATCACGGTGCTCGTGCTCCAGCTGGCGAGTAGCCAGTTCTCGCCGCGCGTGATCCGCACCTTCATGCGGGAACGCGCGACGAAGTGGGCGATGAGTGCGTTCGTCGGGACCTTCGTGTACTCGATGGTCGTCCTCTCGCAGGTCCGGACCGTGGAGCCCGCGTTCGTGCCCGCCGCCGCGACCTGGTTCGGACTCGTGCTGGTGCTCGTCAGCGTCGGGGTCTTCATCCACTACATCCACAGCATGGCTCATTCGATCCGGGCGATCTCGGTCATCTCGAAGATCGCGGCGGAGACCCGACATGGCATCGACCGGATGTTCCCCGCCGTCCTCGAGGAGGCGGCACCGGAGACCGTGGCGTTCCCCGCCGGTCCGCCGCGCCAGGTGATCGCGCTCGCGGGCGCGCCCGGCGTGCTCGGGTTCGTGGACACCGAACGCCTCGTCGGGCTCGCCACGCACCATGACGCGGTGATCGAGATCGTGCCCTGCCTGGGCACCTTCCTCGTGACCGGCGCGCCCGTGTTCCGCGTCTGGGGTGCCGTCCTCGATGAGGAGCCCTGTCTCGCCACGGTCGCCATCGAGCTCGAGCGCACGATGGAACAGGATCCCGCGTTCGGCCTCCGGCAGCTCGTGGATATCGCCGTGCGTGCGCTGTCGCCGGGCACCAACGACCCGACGACGGCAACCCAGGCGCTCGATCACATCCACGACGTGATCCGCCGGCTGACGGTGCGGTCGTTTCCTGCTCGCATGCGGGTCGATGAGGAGGGGACGCCTCGCATCATCGCAGCGAGGCCGGCGTTTCAGGTGTATGTCAGCCTCGCCTTCGAGGAGATCCGGATCTTCGGCGCGAAGTCTCCGCAGGTCGTCCGCCGGCTCCGCGCGGCCCTCGAGGACTGTGCCGCGCAGGCCAACGACGCCGAGCGCCGGCAGGTCCTGGAGCAGGAGCTCCGGGCCCTCGACCGCGCCTGCGCCTAGCGCCTCACCGCTCGGTGGAGGACTCGGCTTCCTCGACCGTCTCCGCGGCACCCGGCACCGGCCGAGCGTCGAGGAGCAGTCGGCCCATCACCAACGTGGCGACCGCGGCCACCGCCGAGGCCAGCAGCACGCCGATCTTGGCGACGCCGTGCAGCTCGGGCCGGCCCGCGAACGCCAGCTCCGCGATGAACAGGGCCATCGTGAAGCCGATGCCAGCGACCAACCCGACCACGCTGATCCCACGCCACGTCGCGCCGCGGGGCAGGCTCGCGATCCCGAGCTTGACCGCGAGCATGCTCGCCCCGACGACGCCAACGAGCTTGCCGCCGACGAGCCCGGCGCCGATCCCGACGGCGACCAGGGGCATCGCGCCGAGCGCCGCATCGCCGACGTTCACCCCGGCATTGGCGAGCGCGAACACCGGCATGATCCCGAAGGCGACCCACGGGTGCATCGCGCTCTCGATCCGCTCGACGGGAGACAGCACCTCTCGCTGGGATCTCCGGAGGCTCGTCATCGGTTCCAGCAGATCGCTCGCGAGTGCCTTCTGCTGGGTGCTGCCGGCGATCCGGCCGAGGTGCTTGCGCGCCGCTTCGACGAACCGGTCCGGGCCGTACCACGCGACGGCCGGGGTCAAGAGTCCGACGATGACGCCCGCGATCGTCGGATGGATGCCGGCACTGTAAACGCCCGCCCAGACCACCACCGCGGGTACGACGTACATGCTCACCTTCCGCACCCCGAGCCGCTGCAGGCCGAGGATCGTCCCGATGCCGAGCAGCGCGACGCCCAGCCCGGTCAGCTCGATGCCCGAGGAGTAGAACACCGCGATCACGAGGATCGCGCCGATGTCGTCGATGATCGCGAGCGCGAGGAGGAACACCCGAAGGCTCGGTGGCACGCGCGAGCCGAGCAGCGCCAGCACGCCGACCGCGAACGCGATGTCGGTGGCCATGGGTACACCCCACCCGCTGGAGGCCGGGCCGCTGGGGTTGAACGCGAGGTAGATCAGCGCTGGTACGACCATGCCGCCGATCGCGGCGGCGATCGGCAAGGCCGCCCGCCGCAGGTCGCTGAGCTCACCCGCATGCATCTCGCGCCGGATCTCGAGCCCGACCACGAAGAAGAAGATCGCCATCAGCACGTCGTTGACGAAGAACCGGATCGAGAACTCGATCCCGGACCCACCGATCCCGAGCTTGATCGGCGCCTCCCAGAGCGCGCTGTACGATGCTGCCCACGGCGAGTTCGCCCACGCGAGCGCGATCGCGGCGGCGATCACCAGGATCATGCCGCTCGCGGCTTCGATGTGGAGGAAGCGCTCGAGGGGGCGGAACACGGCGCGGGCCACGCGTACCGCCTGAGGTGAGGCGCCGGGAGGAACGTCGAGAGCGGTGGGGTCAGGCACGGGAAACTCCGGGCCGAGCATGCTGCAAGTCGCGCTCGGACCGTTACGAGATCTGGCGCTTTTGGGCGGGGCCCGGTGCCGTCTCTGCGCTGGCGGCTCGGCCCCGGTTCACCGCCCCGCGCGAGGCGAGCTCGTCGAGAAAGATCCGGATGGAACCGGTTCGCGAGCACGGCAGCGACGAGCCCGGCGCCCGCGAGAGCACCCGCACGCCCGCGCGAGAAGCTCGCGGTGCCCGGCGAGGCGATGACCGGAAGGCGTTCGAGCGCGAGGCGCACATGCGCGCGTCCGAGGCTGACTGGTTGCAGCTCAAAGCAATCGGGTGACACGGTGCGTGAGGTGCGTGAGGTGCGCGAGAGAGCGAGGCCGACACTCGTTCCGGGCGGTGTCGGCTGCTAACGATGAAGATCCGTGGCTTCCGACCTTCAACCGTCAGCAGCGCTCCGGGCGCTGCTCGATGCGAAGCTCGACACGCTGGAGAAGCTGGAGCTCGCGCTCGCACTCCAGGACGCCCCGGGGCTGGCCGCGTCGGTCGACGACCTCGCCTTGCATCTCCAGGTGGGGCGTGAAGTGCTCCGCCAGGTCGCCGCGGAGGTGACGCGCACGGGCTTGTTCGAGATCCATGACGAGGCGATCCAGTTGCGGGCTGATGCCGAGGAGGCTGCGTTGCTCGACGAGGCGAAGGAGCTGTACCACCACGACAGGCACGCGATGCTGCGCCTGCTCTCCGCGGTCGCGATGGAGCGCATCCGTCGCCGGGGCGCGATGACGTTCGCGGATGCGTTCAAGCTCAAGACCAAGGACCGAGACCGTGGCTGAGGCCGTCTACCTGTTGTGCGCCGTCGCGAGTCTCTTCTGCGCGATCTTGCTGATGCGAAGCTATCGGCGTTCGCGCACGAGCCTCCTCATGTGGAGCGTGCTCTGCTTCGGCGGCCTGACGATCAACAACACCCTGCTGTTCATCGACCTGGTGGTGGTGCCTGACGTCGACCTCGCGTGGTTCCGCAGCGCCACGGCGGTCGCTTCGGTGACCCTGTTGTTGATCGGCCTGCTCTGGGAGGACTCCTGATGGGTGATTCCGTGACGTTCATCCACGGGATGCTGACGCTGGCGTGCTTCGCGATCGGGCTGAAGTTCCTGAAGTTCTGGCGCGTGAGTGGAGACCGCTTCTTCATCTTCTTCGCGAGCGCCTTCTGGATCTTCGGCCTGGGCTGGACGCTGCGTGCTTTCGTGCCACGCATGACGGAGCACGGCTATCTCGTGTACCTGCCCCGCCTGATCAGCTTCCTGCTGATCATCGCCGCGATCATCGACAAGAATCGATCGACGCGGTCCGCCCCCGATGAGCCCTGATCTCCGCTTCCTGCAGGCCAACGAGCGCACCTTGCTCGCGTGGGTGCGAACGGGCCTCGCGTTGATGGCGTTCGGGTTCGTGATCGCGCGGCTCGCGCTGTGGATGCAGCAGGATGCCGGCCCCGACAGCACGGCGTCGCTGGTGGTCGGTGTGGCCGTGGTCGCGACCGGCGCGGCGTGTCAGGTCGTCGGCGCGGTGCGCTTCGTGCGCGCGCGTCGGGCCTTGATCGAGGGTCGTGCCCTCGCGCCGGGTGCCGGGGCGCCGGTCGTGGTCGCGATGGTCGTCGCGGCGCTCGGCGTCGCGCTGTGCGCGTACCTGATCGCCGGCTGACCGGCCCTCCTGAGCGTCAGCTCGGGGGCCATGGACGATCAGGTGGCGCGTGGGGCGCTGGAGCTCCTGCCCGTCCTGAAGGTGGCGCGGCACCGAGACCTCCGCGCCGATCGCCGCCGTCGCGACATGCAGACCCTGCTCGTCGACCGACGCTGACGTCGGCGTCCTCCAGGTCACCGTCGGTTTCGCAAGCGAACAACGATCCGGCGATCGTCAGACCCAGCACCACGTTTTGTCCAAGCCCCATGAGCTCCTCCTCGAAGTGAAGAGCGGAGCTTGGACATCAGCGGCGCGCGGTCCAGCTCAACGATCTGCACAGCCTGTTCGCGGCATTCCCACAGCGCATTCACGGAGGGCGTCGATCAACTTCGCCGAGAGGTCCCGCGTGCTCGACGCTTGCCGGTACACCGCGGACAGCGGCGCTGCCGGGATCACGTCGAGTGCGAGGCGCTGCAGCCCGCTCTGCTGGCCTTCGCGGGTGTGCGTGACCATCGCGTCCGGCAGGACCGCGAGCCACGCACCCGCGGCACATGCGCCGAGGGCGAGCCTGGCATCGTGCACGTGCATCCCGACCGTGCGAGGCAGCGTGCTCGGCCAGTGGTCGGCGGGCTGGTTCGGCGGGATCGGATAGGTCACGAAGGGATGCAGGCGCAGGGCGTCCACGCACGGCTCGCAGGCGTTCGACAGGGGGTGGTCCGCATGGACGTAGACGCTGAACGGCAGCTCGTGCACCACCGTGACGATGACTCGCTCGTCGTGGATGGGCTCGCACGTCAGCACCATGTCCAGCTCGCCGCAGAGCAAGCGACTGATCGGGGAGCGATCCGGATCGCCGGCGATCATCAACGACGTGACCCCGTGATCGCGCTGGACCGCTGCGAGCGCCGGCAGCAGCACGGGCTGCGTGAGCGCGCTGCTGATCGCGATGCGCAACGATCGCGTGGCTTCTGGTCGCGCGGTCAGGACGTCATCGATGCTCCTCATCGCGTCACGGACGACGGTCAGCAGCTCGTCGCCCAGCCGGGTGAGCTGCAACTGCCGGCCCGCCCGCTCGAAGAGCTGTTCCCCGAGCTGCTCCTCGAGGAGCTTGATCGTTCGCGACAGCGCGGAAGGACTGATGAACATCCGGCGCGCCGCCTCGTGCAGGTTCTCGGTCTCCGCCACGACGCGAAAGCCGGGCAACCAGTTCCAGAGGTTCGCGATGCGGGTCAGTCGATCCATCCGGAGCATCACCGCATGCTCGTTCTGTGACCGGCGGACCCGTGAGCAGCCCCTCTGCTGGCCGCCCCTGACCAGGTGCGAAGGCTACGCGGCGCCCGCCCGCGCGAACCGCGCGGTTCGCCCGGCCACTCGCGCGGCTCAGCGCAGCAGGAGCGAATTCCCGAGGCTCGGGGTCGCGCCGCCGACGGTGTGCGGCAGCCCGATCACGAGCTTCGTTGCATCCAGGCGGCTCTCGCGCGTGCCATGCAGCACGTCCCACAGCGCGAGCAGCGTGCCGAAGTTGGTGTCGAGCCGGTCAGGCTGCGCCGCGTGGTGGATGCCGTGCAAGCGCGGCGTGATGACGAGCGCTGCCAGCGCGGCGTCGACGCGCGCCGGCAGCCGCAGGTTCGCGTGGTGGAACGCGATCGCCACGAGCACGGCGGTCTGCCAGCCGCGCAGGGTCGCCCGATCCACCCCGAGCACGACGACCTGCGCCGCGCGCCACGGGACCGATGCGAGCATCTCCCCGACGTGGAACCGCAGCGCGGTCGACACGTCAAGGTCGAGGTCCGCGTGATGCACCGCGTGCAGCGTCCGCAGCCCCGGCAGCCGGTGGTTGAGGCGATGCCAGTGCCACAGCGTGTAGTCGAGCAGGATCGTGCCGGTCGCGCGCGCCAGCCAGCGCGGCAGCGGGAGCCAGCGCGTGAGGCCGACCCCGTGGCGCTCGGCCCACGTGATCGCCCGACCGACGACCGCGTCCTGGATCGTGCCGGCGCCGAGCGCGGCGATGCCCCCCAGCGCGAGGTTGATCGCCGTCCGCCGGCCCGTGGGCTGCGTGCGGCGGCGGAGCGGGCGCTGGCGCTCCAGCCAGACGAGCCCGCCGAGCGCGACCGCGGCCAGCAGGATCCGGGTTTGCCGGGAGATCGTATCCGTGCTCCACGATGATCGCCACGCCATCCGATCGTCGTAGCAGCCCAACCGCCCGGAGAACACCGCCATGAAGCCCGATGACCGCAACGGCAACCGCCCCACCGCCGAGCGACCGTTTCGGGTCCTCGTGATCGCGGGCTCCAACCGCCGGCAATACAACTGTCCCGGCGTCGACTCGAAGGCGCGCACCCTGATGATGCGGATGGCCGACCGCCTCCCGGCGGAGTGGGAGATCGACTTCGAGGATCTCGGCAACGTGTACGGCCGCGCCCGCATCCAGAGCTGCAACTCGTGCGTCTCGACGTCGATGGCGCTCTGCGTGTGGCCGTGCAACTGCTACGAGCGGGGCGACAGCACCGAGCCCGACCTGATGTGGGACCTCGACATGTACGCGCGCCTCGATCTCGCGGATGCGTGGGCGATCATCGGGCCGGTCAACTGGTATGGACCGTCGAGCAACCTCAAGCTGCTGTTCGATCGGCTCGTGTGCGCGAACGGCGGGAATCCGCGCGAGGGGCTGATCGACCACAAGAACCCCGAGCTGGCGATGGAGCTCGACAAGACCGCCGAGTGGAAGCAGCTCTCGCGCAACCACCTCGAGGGGCGGACGGCGGCGTTCTTCTCGTATGGCGACGGCGGTGGACACGAGATGGGCGAGGACGGACGACCGCAGCTGCTCCGCCACAAGGCGTACTTCGATCCCGACGGTGAGATGAAGGACGATCGCCGCAGCTACGAGCCGCTCGTGTGGCAGTGCCGCTACGGCGGGATCGAGGTCCCCGACGCGCTCTGGCATCATGCGTACGTCGGCGAGCACGCGCCGTACAGCGAGATGCAGGCGGAGCACATGGTGGCGGAGGTCGACTTCATGCGGGCGTTCGACGACTGGACCGCGAGCTTCGCCGAGCACGTCGCCGCGAAGGGCAAGGTCGAGCCGGGAGAGTTCCGCGCCCACGGCTACGAGCCACCCGCGCACCGCTGGGCCGACGTGAAGCTTGGCTGGCGCCACGCGCTGATGGCGATCGGCCACGCGCCGCCGGGCTCGTCACCGCGCGTCCAGCACGACACCGGCCTCAACGACGACGCGCGGATCCTGTACCGCAAGGGCGAGGGCGAGAAGCTGCGCTGATCTAGCGAGCGTCGTCGTGTGCCGCGACGAAGCGCTCCACTCGCTGCGCGAGCGCGCCCGGCTGCTCGAGGCTGAGATCGTGGCCGGCGTCCTCGAGGATGGCGAGCTCGGCGGTGGGGATCGCCGACGCGAGCGCGCGCATCGGCGCCGGCCCGACGAGCGGATCGAGCGCGCCCGCGATGCACAGTGTCGGCGCCGCGATCCGCGCGAGGGCCGCGCCGGGGGCGTGGAGCGCGCCGGCGGCGCCGTGGAGGAGGAGCGATCGGAGCGAGCCACGCTCGGCGCGGACCTCGGCGAGGATCGCGGCGGTGCGAGCCGGCTGCGCGCGGCGAAACCGCTCCGACAGCGCGTGCTCGGTCAGGCACGCTTCGCGGACGCCCGCTCGCCGGGGCAAGCAGCTCGCGAAGCCGAGGCCGTGACCGGCGCCCCGGACGAGGTCGAGGCCGCGGGGCGGTGTGGATGCGAGGACGAGCGCGCGCACGAGCTCGGGGCGATCGATCGCGAGCCAGGTCGCCACCATGCCGCCGAGCGACAGGCCGAAGACGTGGACCGCACCGAGCTGGAGGTGATCGAGCAAGGCGGCCGCATCGCGCGCCATGCCGCGGGTCGTCGTCGGGACCGCCGCGGGGCCGGACCGGCCGACGCCGCGGGCCTCGCACGCGATGACGG
>JALZOI010000192.1 GCA_030857245.1 Myxococcota bacterium | reverse complement strand
GCTCGGCCCGGCTCCGCGCGTCCCGCGCCCGGCCCGGTGCCCCGCTCGGGCGGCGAGGTCGTGCGGATCCTCGATGCGCCGGACCCGATCGCCGCGCTCCGCGAGCTGCTCGACGGCATCAGCGGGGCCGCGACGGTGCGGCAGGGCCAGATCGCGCTCGGCGCGGCACAGCTCATGCTGCTGCCGATCGCGCAGGAGCATCGCGGGGGCGCCGAGGTCAAGGAGCTCCTCGATCTCGTGCTCGATCGGTGGACGAGCTTCCCGGAGCGCTCCGGCTTCCACGCGCAGGAGTTTCTGCGCAACGCGTTCGCCGCGGTCGGGGATGACCGCGAGCGGATCGCGCGGCTCACCGCGCTCGTCCCGATGGATGCGAGCCCCGAGCTGCGGTTCAACGTGGCGTGCGCGCTGGCCGTCGCCGGTGATCGCGACGCGATGGTCCGCGCGATCGAGAGCGCGCTCGCGGCGGGCGTGTCGGCCTCGCAGTTCAGCCGCGATCCGGACTTCGACGGCTTCCGCGATGACCCGCACTTCGAGGCCGTGCTCGACCGGGCGGCGGCCCCGACGATCCCGGTCGACGTCGCCCCGCACCTCGGGACGGTGCGGAGCGCGCTCGACTCGGCGGTCCGCACGCTGCGGGAGTTCGGCGAGGTCGCACGGCTCGAGCCGCCGGCTCCGCTCGATGCCGTGCTCGCGGCCGAGCGCGTCCGCAAGATCCAGCTGCCGAACGACTACCGCGCGCTGCTGACGATCTGCGACGGCATGACGCTGTGGGATCACGCGTTCCTCGGCACCGTCGACTACCGCAACGACACCGACCTCGCGAAGAGCGCCCGCGCGTACCTCGAGGCCGCGGCGAACGCCGGCACGATCGGCCTCGACGAGTGCGTCCCGCTCGCGAACTGGGGCCAGCCGAACGATTGGCTGCTCTACGATCCGCACGGGCGGTTCCGCAACGGCACGCCCGGCTATCTGCTGATGCTCAACGCCGACGAGTGCCCGCTCGACGGACTCTCGCACGCACTCGATCGCTTCGAGCGGATCGCGCGCGACGTCTTCGGCACGAACTAGATCAGCGGCTGGCGCTTGGCATCGTCGAGCCGCGCCTGGCGCTTGGCCTTGCCGCGCAGCTCCGCGACGAGGCGATCGTCGGGTTCGGACTCGTCGCGGTGGTTGCCGCCGAGATAGCCCTTGTGGCGAAACCATCCGATGATCATCAGCGTGACGACGGCCATCAGCCCGATCACGAAGGGATAGCCGTAGAACCACGAGAGCTCCGGCATGTTGTACGGCGACGCTTCGGACTTGAAGTTCATGCCGTAGACGCCGGCGATGAACGTCAGCGGCAGCATGATCGTCGACATCAGCGTCAGCGTCTTCACGACCTCGTTCATCCGGTTCGACTGCACGGACAGGTACGCATCGAGCGCGGAGGTCACGAGATCGCGATACCCCTCGGTGACGTCCTGGATCCGCAGGAAGTGATCGTAGACGTCGCGGAAGAACGGCAGCGCCTCGGACGGGATCTCCTCGTACTCGCCGCGCGACAGCCGCAGCAGGATCTCGCGCTGGTGGATGCTCATCCGGCGCAGGCCCTGGAGTGTGCGCTTGAACGCGAGGATCCGCGTCAGTACGCCACGCCCGCGCGCGGTCCCGGCCTTCTCGAGGACGTCGTTCTCGAGGAGATCGATCTCGGCGTCGAGCTCGTCGATCACCGGCAGGTAGCGATCGACCACGCGATCGAGGATGGCGTGCGCGAGCCACGCCACGCCCTTGCCGAGCAGGCGCGGCGAGTGATCGAGCTCGGTGCCGACGTCGTCCGCGACGAGGCCGGCCCGGTCGTGCGTGATCAGCCAGGTCTCGCCGATCAGCGCGTCGACCTCCACGAGATCGAGCTTCTTGCCGCGCGCCGAGCCGATGCCGTGGACGACGACGTACAGGTACGTCGGGAAGTCGTCGATCTTGGGCTGGCTGCCCGACCCCCAGATGTCCTCGATCGTCAGCGGATGGATCGCGAGGGCCCGGAGGAGCGCGTCACCCTCGGGGGACTGGCGCTCGAGCTCGACCCACACCTTGGTGCCGGCCGCGATCGCAGCGGTGATCTCGGCGGCGTTCGTCGTCGCCGTGATCTTCCCGTCCACGAGGATGCGCGCGAGCATGCGACCTCATACCGCGAAGCCGCCGTGAAGTGAGCGCCTACGTCAGCTCGACGGACCGCCGGGTCAGCGATCCGCCCCACCACCACCCGGTGATCGGGAACGTCACGCGCGCTCCGGTGGCCGCGCCCACCGCCACGATCACCGGCACGAAGTGCTCGTGCGTGGGCAGCGCTTCGATCACGCCCGGCGCCTTCCGGCGATAGTCGAGGAGCGCATCGTGATCGTGCCGCGCGAGCACGTCCGCGGTCCACGCGTCGAACTCGCTCGCCGTCGCGGGTGCACCGGGCGCGGGATACGGGAGTCCATAGAACTTCTCCGGGAATCCGTGGAAGTCGTAGATCAGCGGCAGCGGCCGGGTGGCCCCGATCGCGAGCGGTCGAGCCTCCCAGTGCGCCCCGCCGGACAGTCCTTACGCGCTCAGGACAGGCTCGTGCGATCGAGGCCGGCCTCGCGCACGATCTCGCGGAGCAGCTCGATCAGGGTGCCCGAGTCCTGGCCCTTGCGGAACATCTGCCGGCCCGGCGCGACGGCGCCCGCGTCGTCGCCCTCGCCGCCGGTCAAGAACACGACCCGGGTCGCGAGCCACGCCTTGTGGGCGATCAGCCAGCGATACAGGTCGGCGCCGCTGCCGTCGTCCATGTGCCAGTCGGCGACGATCGCGTCGAAGTCCTCGACGTCGAGCCGCGCGATCGCCCCGTTGCCGCTCTCGACCTTCGTCACCGCGAACCCCGCATCGGCGAGCAGATCGCCGATCACCATCAGCAGCACCGGCTCGTCCTCGGCCAGCAGCAGCGTCGGCTTGCCGCCGTCGACGTCGGCGAACGTGGCATCGCGCGTGAACTCGAGGTGCTCCTTGCGCTTGTACGCCGCGAGCGCGATCCGCACGATCTCGGCGGGCTGGTCGAACGCGACCGCGAGGCAGCGGCCGGCGACCAGGCGATCGAACTCGACCGGGACCTCGGAGGCGAGGAAGACGAACTGATCGCGGAGGTCGTAGCGGTGCTGCAGCGACCACCGATAGACGACCCCGCCGACTGCATGCTCGAGATCCCACGGCGCGACGACCACGTCGATCGCTCGGTCGCCTTCGAGGTGTGCCTGGGCGCGCAGCTCGTTGATCGCGGTGACGACGTCGAAGCCGCTGTCCTCGAACAGCCGGGTCAGCACGTCGAGCGCGTCCCCATCATCGTGAATCACGAGGACGCTAGGTCGACCCACTGGCACAGTGGCGCACATTATAGCCGTGCTAGTGTTTCGGCCATATGCGATGGATCTTCTCGCTCGGCGCGATCGTCGGAATCGCCGGGCTCTCCGGGCTCACGACAGGATGTTCCGGTGGGGGTGGTGGACGCAACACGACGGGCCCGGGCGCCGGCAAGACCGGTGAAATCAAGGTAGATCTCCCCGCGATCCCCGCGAAGATCGCCGTCAGCCAGAGCCCTCCCACCGAAGGCCACGCGCCCGATCAGCGGTCGCCCATCCTCGACATCCTGAAGGCCGAGAACGAGCGCGAGCTCGCCGCCCTCAAGACCCAGAAGGAGCCGGCGTACTACCTGGCGTACCAGCTCGTCGAGCAGCGGCTGGTCAACCTCGAGGCCGAGGGCGGCGCGCTGATCGCGGACAGCGACGACCGCGCGCGCAACCTCGACGTCGAGGTCCGGGTCGGCAGCCCGAAGCTCGATAACACGCGGGCGATGACCGACGACAACAACGGACTCAACGCGCCGCTGACCCGCCGCGGTGTCGTGCCGTTCGGCGAGGACAGGCAGGCGATCGCCAATGCCCTGTGGCTCGAGACCGATCGCCGCTACCGCGAGGCGGTGACCGCGCTGGGCTACGTCAAGCAGGACCAGGCCACGCTCAAGGCCCGCGATGCCGTCAACGACTTCTCGTCGGCCGAGCCCGAGGTCTACATCCAGAAGCCGGCCGAGCTGACGTTCGACAAGCAGCAGTGGGTGGATCGGCTCAAGCGATGCTCGGCGAAGGCGCTGAAGGCGCCCGCCACGCGCGGCACCTGCCAGGTCGTGTTCCAGCTCAACACCGCCTACTTCGTGAACAGCGAAGGCAGCCAGATCCAGCAGTCGTGGACCAACGCCCAGATGTCGGTGTCGGTCGGGGTCAAGGCCGATGACGGCATGAACCTGTCGCGCCTCGAGCAGCGGTTCGGCCGCACGCCCGCGGATCTGCCCAGCGACGCCGAGATCGACAAGATGATCACGACGGTGACCGGTGATCTCGATGCGCTCGATGACGCGCCGCTCGCCGAGCCGTACGTCGGCCCGGCGATCCTCGAGGGCCGCGCGTCCGGCGTGTTCTTCCACGAGGTCTTCGGTCACCGCATCGAGGGTCACCGCCAGAAGGACAAGACCGGCGGCCAGACCTTCGCGTCGTACATCGGCAAGGACATCGCTCCCGAGTGGCTCACCGTCTACGACGACCCGTCGATCGTGACGCTCAACGGCGTCCAGGTGAACGGCTTCTACCGGTTCGACGACGAGGGCGTGCGCGCACGCCGCGCGAACCTGATCGATCAGGGCAAGCTCGTCGGCTTCGTGATGGGCCGCGATCCGATCAAGGGCTTCGAGCGCTCCAACGGCCACGGCCGGCGCTCGCCGGGCCTGCCGCCGGTGGCGCGCCAGGGTAACCTCGTCGTCGAGGCCGCGAAGAGCGTGCCGCGCGCGGAGCTCGAGCAGATGCTCGTCGAGGAGGTCAAGCGCCAGAAGCGGCCGTACGGGATGATCTTCACCGACATCAGCGGCGGCTTCACCAACACCTCGGCGTTCGCGCCGCAGGCCTTCAAGGTCAACCCGGTGATGGCGTACCGGCTGTACCCGGATGGCCGCAAGGAGCTGGTCCGCGGCGTCGACATCAGCGGCACGCCGCTCGTCGCGCTGCAATCGATCCGGGCCGCGAGCCGCGAGGTCGAGACCTTCAACGGCGTGTGCGGCGCGGAGAGTGGCTGGGTGCCGGTCTCGGCGTCAGCACCGAGCCTGCTGCTCGAGAAGATCGAGGTCGAGAAGGGCTTCGTGCCGCCGGATCGCCCGCCGGTGCTCGGGGCCCCCGCGATCCGGACGTCCGAAGGAGTCACGCGATGAAGCGTCTGCTGTTCACGCTGCTCGTCCTGCTCCCCGCGGCGCCGTCGGTCATCGACGCGAAGCCCGGCGAGGCAGTGAAGCCCACGGACCCGAAGCCGGTGAAGCCCGGCGCCAAGGGCGACGTGGGCCCGCCGTCGAAGGCGGTCACCGACGCGATCATCGACGCGATCGCCGAGGAGATGAATCGCGCGATGACCTCGCTCGAGATCCCCGGCAATCCGAAGCCGTATCACATCGCCTACAAGATCACGGAGGTCGACGTCAACGACGTCGCCGCCACGCTCGGTCACCCGACCAGCAAGCGCAACCGTCACTTCGTGAACCTCGAGGCGCGCGTCCGCGTGGGCTCGCCGCAGTTCGACAACAGCAACTTCGTCGTGCCGCAGGCGGACGAGCTCGACGGCGTCGTCGCGCTCAACCTGCCGCTCGAGGCGACGCCGCGGATCGCCCGCCGCGCCGCGTGGCTCGTCACCGATGCCGCCTACAAGGAGGCGCTGATCCAGCTGCGCCAGAAGCTCGAGGCGCGCCGCTCCGGCGGGACCACGCGCCCCTCCGACGTCCCCGCGTGGACGCCCGAGAAGGCCGTGATCAGCGAGGAGCCGGTCCTCGTCGCACCGCTCGAGAGCCTCGAGGAGCTCGAGACCCGCGCGAAGGAGGTGTCCGCGGTGTTCCGCGATCAGCCGCAGATCCGCGACTCGCGGGTCTCCGTCACCAGCTACCTCGAGCGTCGCTGGTACCTCACCACCGAGGGCACGAGCGTCACCGACACCCGCCGCGCGAGCGGCGTCGTGATCGTGGCGAGTGGCCAGTCCGACGACGGCCAGCCGCTCAGCCAGTACTTCCTGCGCTACGGGCACACCGCGAAGGACCTGCCGTCCGACGACGAGCTCAAGGCCGAGTCCAGGCGGCTCACCGAGATGGTCACCGCGCTCGCCAAGGCGCCGGTCATGGAGCGCTACTCCGGGCCCGTGCTGTTCCAGGGCGAAGGCGCGGTCGGGCTCGTCCGGTCCTCGCTCGCCCCGCACCTCGGCGGCACGCCGGTGCCCGAGGGCTTGAGCCCGCAGGAGGCCAAGACGTTCGGCGGTGCGCTGACCGACAAGGTCGGGCTCCGCGCGCTGTCGCCGCTGCTCTCGATCGTCGACGATCCGACTGCGCGGACCGGCAGCGGCAAGGCGCTGATCGGCGGCTACAAGATCGACGACGAGGGGGTCGCCGCCGCGCGGGTCGAGGTCGTCAAGGACGGCACGCTGAAGACCCTGCTGCTCAGCCGCACGCCGTCGCAGAAGGGCCAGACCTCGAACGGCCACGCGCGCCGTCCCGCGGATGGCGGCGCGTTCCACGGCAGCGCGACGAACCTGTTCATCCGCGGCAAGGGCGGCGTCGCCCGCAAGGCGCTCGAGCAGCGGCTGGTCGCGACCGCCCGCGCGGAGGGCCTCAAGTACGGCCTCCTCATCAAGCGCTTCGATGACGCGGCGATCACGTCGGCACCCGAGTTCTCGCGTCGCGAGCTCGTGCAGATGATCAAGAGCACGGATCCGCAGCTGCCCCCGCCCGCGAACCTCGCGTACCGGGTGTACCCGAATGGCAAGCAGGAGCTCGTACGCGGCGTGCAGCTCGGCGAGGTGCCGATCCGCGCGTGGAAGGACATCCTCGGCGTCAGCAAGGAGATCACGGCCTACAACTTCCTGGCCGCGACCGAGAGCCAGCTCCAGCTGCGGCTGACCGGTGGCACCGACGATGGCTTCGTGCCGTCGGGTGGCATCGAGAGCGGCATCATCACGCCCGACCTCCTCCTCAAGGAGGTCGACGTGGTCGGCACGACGGCTGGCGAGCGCCCCGCGCCCGTGCTGCCGAAGCCGGTCAAGTAGCGTTGCGGATCCATGCGATCGAGCCGCGGAGCCGGGCGAACGGTCCCGGTACCCGGTTCGTCGTGTGGATGCAGGGCTGCACGCTCGGGTGCGCCGGCTGCTTCAACCCGACGACCCACGACGCCGCCGCGGGTCAGGAGCTCACGCTCGACGCGCTGGCGGTCCAGCTGCGCGCGGCCCGCGACGCCGGCGTCGAGGGGCTCTCGCTGTCGGGGGGCGAGCCGCTCCAGCAGGCCGCCGCCGCCGCCGCGCTCCTCGAGGTGGCACGCGGGCTCGGGCTGTCGACGCTCGCGTTCTCGGGCTACCAGCGCGAGGAGATCGAGCTGCTGCCGCAGGGCCGCGACGTGCTCGCGCGGCTCGACGTCCTGATCGACGGCCGCTACGTCGCGGGCGAGCGGCTCGCGACGGGGCTGCGCGGCTCGGCGAACCAGCGCATCCAGCTGCTGACGGCGCGCTACACCCTCGCGGACGTCGAGGCGACGCCGACCGGCGAGGTGCGGATCAGCCCGACCGGCGAGCTCATCCTGACCGGCGTGGATCCGCTGAAGCTCAAGATCCTCCGCTGACCCTGGACCTGGCGCGGTCTGGCACGCGCCTGCGCGAAGCGTAGTTCGCGACACCAGCGAACCGCCGCGAAACGATCGCGGGTGCCGCGCAGGCCTGCCCACATCCGCTCAGCGTTACGATCGCGGCTCACCCAGGGAGGATGCATGCTCCGGCTTCTCGGTCTCTCGTTCATGCTCGTCGTCGCGACGAGCCAGGCCCACGCGCAACGCGCCCCCGATATGGCCACGCTCGACCGGGGGGACGGCATCTCGAAGTTTGGCATCGACCTCGGCCTGACCGCGCTCGACTCGCCGTTCTACAGTGCCACGCTGCGGCTCGATCTTCACGGCCAGTACGTGACCGACAGCGGTTTCGGCTTCTACGGGTCGGTCCCGATCGCGCGCTCGTTCGGCGGCTCCGATGACCCGACGCTGCCGCAGAACGCGACCGCGATCGGCAACCTCGAGCTCGGCCTGCTGTTCGTGGTGACCAGCTCGCCCACCGTCTCGTGGGTGTTCCGCGGCGGCCTCGCGTTGCCCACCGCCGACGACGACGGCGACGGTGCGGTGACCAACTTCTTCGCGACGTGGCCGCGGCTCACGGATTTCGCGCTCACCGCACCGAGCTCGCTGTACGGCCGGTTCTCGATCTCGCCGCTGATCCACCTCAACCGCGCGTTCCTGCGCTTCGACCTCGGCCTCGACGCCGGCAGCACGGACAGCGGCATCCCCGACCAGCTGCTGCGGATCAACGCCGGCGCCGGCTACGACTTCGGCGCCGTCGCGCTCAGCCTCGAGCTCGCCAACATCGCCAGCCTCGATGACTTCGGCGAGGACGAGGCGTTCCTGCACACGCTGGCGGTCACCGTGCGGTTCATGGGCGAGCAGCTGCAGCCGTTCCTCTCGTTCGGCGTGCCGGTCGACGACAGCGCGCGCGATCAGGTCAGCTTCTTCGTCTCGGCCGGCCTCGTGATCGCGCAGAAGACCGCGCAGCAGTGACGCTCAGCTGATGACGCCGTAGACGTTCTTGTGCTGGCGCTGGATCTCGATCGAGTCGCGCAGGTTCTCGAACAGCTGCCGCGACGCTGGCATCCCGGTGATCTCGAGGTGCGGCGTGGTGGCGTCCTGCGCGAACACCTCGATGTGCGCGATGCCGAGCACCCGGTCGATGAGGTTCTGGCGGTAGCGCACGTCGCGGCAGCGCCAGAGCTGGAGGATGTCGATGCTCTTCGAGAGGATGCCGTGCTCGGTCTCGATTGCCGAGTTGGTGACCCGGAACTTGATCGAGTTGCGATAGAGCGTGATGCCGAACATCACGACCGCCGCGACCGCGACGGGCACCAGGATGTTGAGCGTGCTCCGCATCGTCGTCGTGTTGGTGTCCTGGAGCAGCCGCAGGATCCAGATCACGATGGCCGCGGCGACGACCACGATCAGGTACTGACCGAGGAAGGCTTTCCACGACGGCACGCCCTCGTAGAACATCTTGCGGACGTTCGCGTTCTCGGCGCCGGCGCCGGCACCGTCCCGGGGGCGCGCGAACGGCGGCGCGGCATCGCCCACCACGGGCTGGAGGGCGGGGGTCGGGGTCAGCGCAGGACCCGCCGGCGCGGCGACCGGGGCGCCCGCTGCAGGGGTCTGCGACAGGAACGAGTTACAGAAGCGACACTTGATCGCCTCGTCCTGGATCTCCTCCGCGCAGAACGGGCATTTCTTCATCGCCCATTAGCTTACATGCGATAGCCGATGCCGACCATGAAGTCGAACGCGGTGATCGAGCTGATGTCCTCCGCCAGCCCGTCCTTGGCCGGGCTGTAGGAGAACGCCAGGGGCAGCGTGGCGATCAGGTTCGGCGTGATCTCGTAGTCGGCCGATACGCCCACGCGGGCGTGGAACATGGCGAGCGCGCCGGTCGTCTCGGCGCCGCTGGTGAACGGGCTCTTGCTGGCCCCGCCCATGAACAGCATGCCGAGGCCGACGTCGCCGCGGATCGCGACCTTCGGCGCGACCGCGTAGCGCGCGCTGGCGTTGGCGACCGCCCCGATCAGGCTGACGGTGCCCTTGGTCGCGGTCCGCATGCTGTCGAATGGCACCGGCGTGTACGTGAAGCCCGGCCCGACCTCGAGCATCAGCGCCGGGCTGACCGGGATCGGATAGCCGGCGAGCAAGGCGAACGTGCCCTGGATGGGCACGGTGGCGTCGCCCATCGAGACCTTCGCGCCGCCGCCCGCCACTCTCGCGGACAGCACCATCGGCGTGGTCTCGCCCCGCGCCGTCACGCCGTCGTCGTCGTCGCCGGCGTCGCCCTGATCGACGTCGACCGCGCCGACCTGGGTCGCGTCAGGCGGGGTGGTGTCGGGCTTCGTCGCGTCGGGCTTGGTCGCGTCCGAGCCGTCGGGCTTGATGCCCTCGGGCGGCCGGTTGCGGATCGCCTCCTGCTGGCGAGCGCACTCCTCGAGCTCCTTGATGCGGTCCTCGACGTCCTTGCGCGTCTTCTCCGACAGCGGCTTCGCGGTGTCGGCCTCGCGCAGCGACAGGAAGCGCTTGTAGAAGAACTGCGCGTTCGAGCAGTCCTTGTTCTGCCGGTACGACTGCGCGATGTTGTAGAGGTACGCCGACTTCTTGCTGTCGACGGTCTCGAGCGCGAAGCCCTGCTTGAAGGCTTTGACGGCGTCGTCGAAGTTGCCGAGGTTGTACTGGTTCTCGCCTTCCTTGTACCAGTCGCCGGGAGTCTTCGGCTGCGCCATCGCGAACGACGGCACGAGCAACAGCGCGCAAGCCAAGCTGGTGATCCGCTTCATCTTCATCCCTCCGTTACCCTGATCGCTCGCGCGTCACTCGGGGCGCATCAAGCCCGTGTCGTTGCCGGTACCCGGCGTCGCCGAGCCGCGGTTCCCCGCGCCGCGGCTCCCCGACCCGCGGCTCGACGTCGTGCCGGTCCCCGACTTCTTCTTGAAGGGCGGGTACTCGGTGGTGACGTCCTCGGTCACCGTGAAGTTCTTCACGTCGATGTCGGCGTGGTCCTTGTAGCGCAGCGTCAGCTTCACGGGCTTCTTGCTGATCGGCAGCTCGAAGGGCATCGGCGTGACGACGTCCTCGACGAGGATGCCGTTGACGTAGATCTCCGCCCCGGGCGGCTTGGTCTTCAGCGTGATCTGCGCCGTGGTCGGCTTGACCTCGGCGGCGCTGCCCGAGCCCGCGCCACTCCCCGTATCGACGGGGAACGTCGCGATGATGGCGCCGCTGCCGCTGCCGGCGGCGATCGCGCCGGCGGAGCCCGCGCTCCCGGTCGTCACGTCGGGTGGTTCCGCGCTGCCGCTGCCGGCCGGGCTGCCGGCGAC
>JALZOI010000191.1 GCA_030857245.1 Myxococcota bacterium | reverse complement strand
GCCCCTGGGCCGCGAGCAGGCGCATGCAGACCTCGAGCGATCGATCGATCAGCGGCGCGCACAGCCGCTCGACGGTCGCGCGATCGAGCTCGAGATCGACCTCGACCTCCTCGCCGTCGATCGACAGCGGCTGCGCCAGCGTGACCTGCGCGCGCTCCCCGCGCGACAGCTCGATCTTCGCGTCCTCGGCGGCGAGCCGGAGGGCGCGCAGCGCGCCGGCGTGCGCGGGGTTCGAGCGCTCGGGCACCCTCGAGAGCCGCGCCGCGAGGTGCTCGGTGATCACCCAGTCGAAGTCGCGCCCGCCGAGGAAGTTGTCGCCGTCGTGGCCGACGACGCGGAGCAGGCCGTCGCGGGTCTCGAGCAGCGAGGCGTCGAACGTGCCGCCGCCGAGATCGAAGACGAGCCAGGTCCCGCCGCCATCGTCGTCGGCGCGCCAGCCCGCGGCGAGCGCCGAGGCGATCGGCTCCTGCAGCAGCTCGACGCGCGAGAACCCGGCGAGCCGGGCGGCCTCGGAGGTCGCCGCGCTCTGCGGCAGCTCGAACAGCGCGGGCACCGAGATCACGGCGCGCTCGACGGTGACGCCGAGCTGGTCGGTGATGTCCTGGCGGAGCGCCTTGAGGATCTCGGCCGACAGCTCCTCGGGCTTGCGGGTGGTCGCCGCCGCGGGGAACTCGATCGCCTTGCCGGTGCCCATCAGCCGCTTGAACTCGGCCGCCGTGTTGGCGGGGTCCTGCTCGACGAAGCGGCGGGCCCGGGTCCCGACGGTGACGCGGCCCTGCTTGTCGAGGCGAACGACGGAGGGGGTGACGCCGGCACCCTGGGCGTTGCGGACCACGCTGACGCGTTCGCCGTCGAACACCGCGGCGGCCGAGTTGGTGGTTCCTAGATCGATCCCGACGTAGAAGGGCGCCTCGGCCATGGTGCCGAGAGCCTATCAGCTTGCTGCGAGGGGGATCGCGCGGGGCGGGCGCTACACGGGCCGGGCGGCCGCGACATAGATCAACGCCACCGCGATCAGGATGAGCATGAATCGAAAGCGCACGGGGGGACCCGCTGCGAAGGTCGTGCCTCGGAGCCGGAGGTGCGGAACGAGGCCGGCCGGGCTCCCTGCAGCCTGTCCAGCGCGCCCTGGGGCATCAAGACCGGGGAGCGGAGTCCCCGTGGGAAACCCTCGTCCCCAGTACGGAATTTGCGCAACCGCGCCTCAGCGGCGGGCTGGCGTCCCGAGCCCCTGGCGGCTACCGCTGACGATAGACGATGAAGCCGCGGGTGGGGTCATACGGCGAGACCGCGACGGTCACGCGGTCGCCGAGGACAACGCGAATACGATGGCGACGAACCTTGCCCGCGAGCTTGGCCAGCACCTCGTGCCCGTTGTCGAGCTTGACCCGAAAGTTGCCGCCTTTCGCGATCAAGATGACTTCGCCGTCGAGGTGGACCAGCTCTTCTTTACTCATAGGGGTACGCGGGGGGGAAACTGAGAGGCCACTGGGTAGCACTTCCAGTGGCCCAAGAAAAGCGCTCCGGAGCCAAGGGTGATCTACCCTGTCCCCGTGGATCGCAAGCCGCCTCGCGCTACCAGCGACGAGATCGACCTCTATATCCGGACCTACTACTCGCTCCTGCGGTCGAGCGGCGACGTCCGGGTGCGCGCTTTCGAGGAGGCGCACCTGTTCTCGCGGTCGAGCCTGCACCTCGGCGCCGAGGAGCCCGCACCCGATCTCGCCGCGTTCGCGTACAGCGCCGGTCGCCTGCCGGACTGCATGCCGCGGATCCGTCGGCTCGTGCTCGGGCAGAGCCCGCGGCAGTTCCGGGCTGCCGGGTTCCCGATCGAGCAGTGGCAGGTGGTCCGAACCCGCGGTCGCCGGCGCCCGCTGCGCTGGGACGGCGGCAGCACGCTCGCGGCGTTCGTGGCGTCGGCCTCGGACATCGACGACCTCGTGCCGATCCTGACCTCCTACCAGATCGAGTGGAACAAGCTGCGCGAGCGCCTGCTCGCCGCCCGGATCGAGGACGTCTCCGATGACGCGGCGCTGACCGATGCGCTCGGGGACGCCGCGAGCGTGCTGCGGCTGCGCGGCGCGCTCGGGCCGCGCTCGAACGACATCCTCACCGACATGCTCGCGCACGACTGCGATCTGTTCGTGCGCCTGCTCGATGGCTCGTTCCGCGAGTACCAGCGCTCGGCGCAGCGCTGGTGGAACGCGATCGCGCCCGCCGTGCCGGCGGCGCGCCCGGTCTACTTCGTGTCGTCGAACAGCCACTCGCTCGCCAACTTGCTCGGCGGCTACGCGCGCGCCCACAGCGACGAGATCGTCGGCTTCCTGCGCCGGCACAACTTCGAGAACCTCGCCCCGCACTACGACCAGGCGGTCGCGGCCGGGGACCACGGGCTCGCCACCAACATCCTCTACTACGCGCTGCGTGCCTTCATCCACGAGCCCGGCAGCGATGGCACGCGCTTGGTCCAGGTCCAGGAGTCGGATGCGGCGAGCGGCATCCGCGCGATCGCGTCGCCCGGCAAGATCGACGTCGACGCCCAGGTCATCGAGCTCTCGCTGCTGCGTCCCGAAAAGCTCGATCCGCGCGTCCAGATCCCGGGGATCGAGCGGATCGTCGAGAGCAAGGCGATCATCATCAACATCGACTACCCGCTCGGGATGGCGGCGTACCACCACCTGTCGTCGCTCGCGCAGGGGGTCGACGAGCTCCGCGGCATCTACATCATGGGCAAGGCCGCGACGCTCAACGGCCGCGTCGGCGACGTCATGATCTCCAAGGTGATCCACGACGAGCACTCGTCGAACACGTACCTGTTCCGCAACGCCCTGGTCGCCGGTGACGTCCAGCCGTTCATGAAGCACGGCACCGTGCTCGACAACCAGAAGGCGCTGACCGTGCGCTCGGCGTTCCTCCAGAACCGCGACTACATGGACGTGTTCTATCGCGAGGGCTACACCGTGATGGAGATGGAGGGCGGGCCGTACCTGTCGGCGGCGTACGAGATCGCCGAGCCGCGGCGCCATCCCAAGGACGAGCTGGTCTCGCTGGTGGATCACAACTCGTTCGAGCTCGGCGTCATCCACTACGCGTCGGATACGCCGTACTCGCGACGCCAGAGCCTGCTCTCGAAGAGCATGTCGTACTTCGGCATGGAGAGCACCTACGGCTGTGCGAGCGCGATCGCCCGGCGGATCTTCGCGAGCGAGCTGGCGCGGCTCGATGGCTGACGGCGCGCACATCGAAGATCGCGAGTACGTCGTGATCGGAGCCGGCGTGTCGGGGCTCGGGTTCGCGAACTGGCTCCGCGAGCGCCAGCCGGCCGCCGACGTGCTCGTGCTCGAGAGCGAGGCCGAGCCCGGTGGCTACTGCCGGACCGTCGAGCGCGCCGGCTTCGTGTGGGACTACTCGGGTCACTTCTTCCACTTCAAGGATCCGGCGATCGAGGCGTGGCTGCGCGCGCGGATGCCGGGCCAGGACGTCCGGACGATCGTCAAGCAGAGCCTGATCCGCTATGCCGGTCGCGATATCGACTTCCCGTTCCAGAAGAACATCCACCAGCTCCCGCAGGACGAGCTCGTCGAGTGCCTCGTCGATCTGTTCTTCCGCCCGACCGGCGACGCGTTGCCGGCGTCGTTCGGCGAGATGCTCTACCGCAAGCTCGGCAAGGGCATCACCGAGAAGTTCCTCCGCCCCTACAACGAGAAGCTGTACGCGACCGATCTCGACACCCTCGACCCGGACGCGATGGGGCGGTTCTTCCCGCACGCCGAGCTCGCCGACATCATCGGCAACATGCGGCCGGGCGCAGGGGACGGTGGCTACAACGCGACGTTCACGTATCCCGCCGGCGGCGCGATCCAGTACATCCACGCGCTGCTCCACGATCTGCCGGTCGGCACCGTGGCCTGCGGCGAGGCCGTGATCGGCATCGACCGCGCCGCGCGCGTGATCACGACGCCGCACCGTCGGCTCCGCTACCGCCAGCTCGTGAGCTCGATGCCGCTGCCGGCGCTGCTCCGCGTCGCCGGCATCCCGCCGGCCACCGCGTTCACCGCGAATCAGGTGCTGGTCTTCAACCTCGGGTTCGACCGCAAGGGCCGGACCGGCACGCACTGGATGTACTTCCCCGATCGCACGCTCTCGTTCTACCGGGTCGGCTGGTACGACAACATCTTCGCCACCGAGCGGATGAGCCTCTACGTCGAGATCGGGCTGCCGCATGGTGCGCGACCGACCCGCGGCGAGATCGACGCGTGGCGCACGCGCGTGCTCGCTGACCTCGCGCGCGAGGGCATCGTCGACGGCCACCAGCTCGTCGCGCACCACGATGTCGTGCTCGACCCGGCGTACGTCCACATCACGAAGGAGTCGCTGGCGTGGACGGCGCGCTACCGGCGCGAGCTCGCCGACGAAGGCATCCACTCGGTGGGCCGCTACGGCGGCTGGACCTACTGCTCGATCGAGGACAACTTGCTCGAGACCCGCGCGCTCGCCGCGCAGCTGGCCGGTTGACTCCGCGCCCGCGGCGCGCGTACGGCGCTCAGGCCGCGGGCAGCCGGACGATGACGAGGCCGGCGGCCGTCCAGCCGAGCAGGTCGAAGGTGGCGCCGTCGGTCATCGCGGTGATCGGCACGAAGCCGTTCGGCACCGTGACGTAGCGGGGCGCGCCCGGGCTGCGGCGGACCGCGAGCACACCGCCGCGGGTCTCGAAGCCTGCGAAGCCGTTCGCGAGCGCGACGACCGGGGCCCCGGAGCTCGCGGCGGTGAACGCGATGGGCTCGCAGTCGTCGGTGCACCGGCGGTAGCTCGTGGGGGTGCCGGCTCGCCGCAGGATGGCGCCTGCCGGCGAGCAGCCGACGAGGCGGTGCTCCTCGTGATCGTGGTCGGCGATCGCCACCTTGGTGAGGGCGGCGGACGCCACGTACTCGGCGCCCTCGAACGGAATCTGCAGCCAGGCGGTCTCGGCAGCGAGGCACAGCCGGCTCGGGTACCCCTCGAAGCCGAAGTCGTCATCGATCTGCGGATCGAGCGCGCCCGGGGTGAACCGCAGCGCGTGCGTGCTGTCATCGGAGTGAGTCCAGACGATCAGCGTCTCGCCCGTGGCCGCGTCGGTGGCGAACGCCATCGTGCGCACCAGGATCGGCGCGCCGGCCTTGAACGCGCCGGCCGTGCCGCGGGCGACCACGAGCCGGTTGCCAGCGCCATACACGACGACGCCATCGGCGAGCGTCCCGAGCACCGCGATGACCTCCGTCGCGCCCGGCAGCGGGAGCTTCGTCGAGGCCTGCAGCGTGCCGGCGGCGTCGATGGCGCCGATCTCGATCTGGTCGGGGAGCGCGCGGGCGCCCCAGCTGCCGTCAGGGATCGCGCGCTGCATGCCCGCGCCGACCGCGCTGATCACCGGCGGCTTGCCCGCGACGAGCTGGAGCTGGATCTCCTGTCCCTTGACGGTGCCGTAGGCGAGCAGCCCGGCGCGCGAGGTCACCCACGGCTCGGGCAGGGAGAGCACGCGCTTGCCCACGAGCTCGACCGGGATCACGGTCGCGGCTGCGAGCGGCGCGGTGCCGGCGGGGGCGGGGAGGGGGGCGAGGTCGGCCGTCCGGCGGAGCGCCGCGTACGCGGCCTCGAGCTCGTCGAGTGCGACCGGCAGCGGATCGGGCCGCGTGTGCCGCGCGTCGCCGCCCGGGTCGACGTGCGAGGCGAACGACATCGCGAGCTTGCTCGCTGCCTTGTCGACCACGCGCCAGCCCTCCTCCACGGCGGGCAGCCCGGTGTCCTCGGCGTCGCCGCGGGTCAGCGCGCCGACGTGGGTGGTGCACAGCTTGCGCTCCCATGGATCCGGCGACAGCTCGCGGATCGCGAGCGCCTCGCTGACCTTCGAGGAGCCCGGCGTCGCTCCGAGCAGGCACGTCCGCGCGGCCATCCAGCGCTCGTCCCACTCCGCGATCTGCGCCCGCGCCACGGCGCGCTTCTGGTTCGGCGTGTGGATCTTGAAGAACCAGAACCCGCCACCGCCGACGATGATCGCGACCGCGGCGAAGATGAGCACGATGCGAGTGCGGTCGGTCATGCCGTCCCTATAACGCGAAACCCCGAGATCCTGCATGAGGTCCGGACGACGCGACCGCCGCCTGGTCGCATGAAATCGTCCGCGGCGTCATAGTGCGCGCATGACCGAGCCAGCGCGTGACGCGTTCATCGACGGTGCGTGGGAGCCGGGGAGCCGGCGCTTCGCCGTGCGCGATCCGTTCGACGACGCGCTGATCGCCGAGGTCACCGACTCCGACGATACGCTCGTCGATCGCGCGATCGAGGCGGCCGCCCGGGCCTTCCCGCACTGGCGCCAGGTCCCGGGGCCCGAGCGCGGCAAGCTCCTGCACGAGCTCGGCGCGCGGATGCTCACCGACGAGCAGCGGCTGGCCGAGCTCTGCGTGCGCGAGAACGGCAAGGCTTACCAGGAGGCGCTCGCCGAGGTCCGGTACGCCGCGAGCTTCTTCACGTGGTTCGCGGGCGAGGCGTCGCGCGCGTACGGCGAGACCATCCCGGCGAGCAAGCCGCACCAGCGCCTGCTCGTGACGCGCGAGCCGGTCGGGCCGTGCGCGCTGATCACGCCGTGGAACTTTCCGTACGCGATGCTCGCGCGCAAGCTCGGCGCGGCGCTCGCCGCGGGCTGCACCGTGGTCGCGAAGCCTGCCGAGCTGACGCCGCTCGGCACGCTCGCGCTCGCCGAGCTGGCCGAGCAGATCGGGCTGCCGCCGGGCGTGTTCAACGTCGTGCCGTCGGCGCACTCGAAGCAAGTCGGGGCGCGGCTGCTCGGGTCACCGAAGATCAAGAAGCTGAGCTTCACGGGCTCGACGGCGGTCGGTCGCGAGCTGCTGCGCGCCGCCGCCGACGATCTCAAGCGGGTGTCGCTCGAGCTCGGCGGTAACGCGCCCTTCGTGGTGCTCGGCGATGCCGACCTCGACGCCGCCGTCGACGGCGCGATGGTCGCGAAGTTCCGCAACGGCGGACAGTCGTGCGTCGCGGCGAACCGGTTCATCGTCGACGCGAGCGTGCTCGACGGGTTCATCGAGCGCTTGCTGCCGAGGGTCGCGGCGCTCAAGCTCGGCCGCGGCACCGACGCCGGCGTCGATCTCGGGCCGCTGGTCGACGACAAGAGCGTCGCGAAGGTCCACCAGCTCGTCACCGACGCGATCGCCAAGGGCGCGCGCGTGCTCCACGGCGCGCCGCCGGATCGCAGCTCGCGGCTCGTCGCGCCGGTCGTCCTCGCGGACATCACGCCCGCGATGGCGCTGTGGCGCGAGGAGATCTTCGGGCCCGTGATCGCGATCCGCAGTGCCGTTGACGACGCCGACGCCCTCGCGCAGGCCAACGACACCGAGTACGGCCTCGTCGCGTACGTCTACACGCGCGATGGCGCGCGGCAGACGCGGTTCGTCGAGGGGCTCGAGACCGGCATGGTCGGCGTCAACGATGGCCTGGTCTCGGCGGCGCAGGCGCCGTTCGGCGGCATCAAGCACTCGGGGCTTGGCCGTGAGGGCTCACGCCACGGCCTCGATGACTACACCAACTTGAAGTACGTCGCGATGCACGTGTAGGGCGCGTCGATCGGCGAGCCCATGGGTTAGAGTGGCGCGATGAACGAAGTCCCGCGCACGGTTCGCGGCCCCCGCGATCCCTCTGCTCCTCTCGCCGGTGCGCGCGTCGTCGTCGGTGTCGCCGGCGGCATCGCCGCCTACAAGGCGGCCGAGCTCGTGCGGCTCCTCGATAAGGCCGGCGCGACGGTCGAGGTCGCGATGACGGCGGGTGCCCAGAAGTTCATCGGGCCGATGACCTTCCAGGCGCTGACCGGGCGCCCGGTGTTCACCGACATGTTCTCGCTGACGCAGGAGGCCGACATCGGGCACATCGGGCTGGCCGACCGCGCCGACCTCGTGATCGTCGCGCCCGCGACCGCGAACACGCTCGCCCGCCTCGCCGCCGGCCACGCCGACGACGCCGTCAGCTCGGTGGTGCTGGCGACCCGCGCGCCCGTGCTGATCGCGCCGTCGATGAACGTCAACATGTGGAGCCATCCGCTCACCGAGGCGAACATGCTGCGCCTCATCGACGTCGCGAGCTACCACATCGTCGGTCCCGGTGACGGCTTCCTCGCGTGCCGGTGGACCGGGCCGGGGCGGCTCGCCGAGCCCGCCGACATCGTCGAGGCGGCGGCCCACGTGCTGTCGCCCCAGGACCTCGCGGGCGTGAAGATCGTCGTGACCGCTGGTCCGACCTACGAGGCGATCGATCCGGTCCGGTTCGTCGGCAACCGGAGCTCGGGCAAGATGGGCGTGGCGATCGCCGCCGCCGCCCAGCGCCGCGGCGCACGCGTCACGCTCGTCCTCGGACCGAGCGCGCTGGCGCCGCCGATCGGGGTCACCACGATGAGCGTCGAGAACGCGTCGCAGCTGCAGTGGGCGCTCGCCGATGCCACGCAGGACGCCGACGTCGTCGTGATGACGGCCGCGGTCGCCGACTACCGCCCCGCGAACCAAGCCAAGGAGAAGCTCAAGCGCGGCGCGCTCGGACCGACGACCACGATCGAGCTCGTGGCCAACCCGGACCTGCTCGCCGAGCTCGGCAAGCAGCGCGGCTCGAAGAAGACCCCGCTGCTCGTCGGGTTCGCGGCCGAGACGCAGGACGTGCTCGGCAACGCGGCGCAGAAGCTCGTGACCAAGCGCTGCGATCTCGTGGTCGCCAACGACGTCACCGAGGCGGGCTCCGGGTTCGCGGTCGACACCAACCGCGTCACGCTCGTCGACACGAGCGGCGCGATCGAGGTCCCGGCCGGGACGAAGGCCGTCGTCGCGCACCGCATCCTCGATCACATCGTCGCGATGCGCGTCGCCGCGACCGCCGACCGCAAGGTCAAGCGACCGCGCGCGCCGGCGAAGCAGCGCCGATCCCGCTCGCGCTCGGCGTGACGCCGCGCTGCCGGGTCGGCCGGCTCAGCGACGTTCAGTCGACGAGGATCCCGGGGGCCGGGAAGTTCGCGCACAGCTCGCGGATCTCGCCGGCGATCCTCGCGTGCAGCGCGGTGTCGGTCGGTGCGCTGACGACGGCGTTCATCCACGCCGCGATCTGCTTCATCTCGGGTTCGCGCATGCCGCGGCTCGTCACCGAGGGCGTGCCGAGGCGGACGCCCGATGGGTCGAACGGCTTGCGCGGGTCGAACGGGACCGAGTTGTAGTTGAGCTCCATGCCGGCGACGTCGAGCGCCTTCGCGGCGATCTTGCCCGACACGCCCTTGGTCGTGAGGTCCGCGAGGATCAGGTGGTTGTCGCTGCCGCCGGTGATCAGGTCCCAGCCGTGCTCGACGAGCGCCGCCGCGAGCGCCTTCGAGTTCGCCACGATCTGGTGCGCGTACTGCTTGAACTCGGCGGTCTGCGCTTCCTTGAGCGCGATCGCGATGCCAGCCGTGGTGTGGTTGTGCGGGCCGCCCTGGAGCCCGGGGAACACCGAGCGATCGATCGCCTTCTGGTGCTCGGCCTTGCACATGAGCATGCCGCCGCGGGGGCCGCGCAGCGTCTTGTGGGTCGTGGTCGAGACCACGTCCGCGACCGCGACGGGCGAGGGATGCGCGCCGGCAGCGACGAGCCCGGCGATGTGAGCGATGTCGGCGACGAAGATCGCGCCGACCTCCTTGGCGATCTCGGCGTACGCGGCGAACTCGATCGTACGCGGGACGGCGGTCCCGCCGGCGAACAGCAGCTTCGGCTTCTCCTTGCGCGCGAGCTCGCGGACCTCGTCGAGGTCGACGCGGTGCGTGTCCTTGCGGACGCCGTACTGGACCGCGCGGAAGTAGCTGCCGCTGATCGACACGCTCCAGCCATGCGTGAGGTGACCACCGGCGGGCAGCCCCATGCCCATCACGCAGTCACCGGGCTTGAGGAACGCGAAGTACACGGCGAGGTTCGCCGGCGACCCCGAGTACGGCTGGACGTTCGCGTGGTCGGCGCCGAACAGCGCCTTCGCGCGGTCGATGCAGAGCTGCTCGACCTGGTCGATGTACTGCTGGCCCTCGTAGTAGCGCTTGCCCGGATAGCCTTCGCTGTACTTGTTGGTGAGCACCGAGCCGGTCGCGGCGAGCACCGCCCCCGACACGTAGTTCTCGGACGCGATGAGCCGGATCTTGTCGCGCTGGCGACGCTCTTCGGACGCGATCAGCTCGGCGATCTCGGGGTCGACAGCGGCGAGCGTGGCGTGCAGGGCGGGGTGCATCCGCGATTCATATCATGCGGCGTCACCTGCGCCCGGCGACGCCTCGCCGTCGCGCGCGTCGCGCGGCGGAGCCCGCCGCGCGGATCCGCACACCACACCACCGTCAGGATCAGTGCGAGGAGTGAGCCGATTGCTGGACTTGCTTGCCCACGTAGCGCGCGTCGTCCTTGACCTCGGTCATGTCGCGCTTGAGGCCCGCGAGGGCCGACTCCGGGATCAGGTCGATGTTCTTCTTGTCGCCCGGGAGCCGCTTCAGCACGATCACGCCGACGCCGATCGCGACGGCGGCCGAGATCAGGTAGGCGGCCCACATCGGCAGCCCGACGGCCTCGAGGATCAGCGCGACGGAGTGGGCGAGCAGGATCGCCCCGAGGACGCCGATGCCGACGGCGATCGCGACCTTGAGCAAGAACGACTTGAGGCCCTGGAACTCGTCCCCGATCTCGCTGCGCATCTTGCCGAGATGGCCCACCGCGATGTCCTTGGCGTCCGCGATCAGTCCCGAGAACAGCTCGGGCGTCGAGGACTGGGAGATGTCATCCGGGTTTCCGGGTCGGTTGTAAGTCGCCATGATAGGGCGCTTGCTCGCAAGCCGCGTGCCCGCGTCGTTGCGACGAATCCCTACGAATGTGCGGAGCGGCAGAGTGCGCTCGCCGGCCCCCGCGCAGCAGCTCGCCGCGATCGCCTCGCGCCCGGATCGCCGCCGCGTGCGTTTCGAACCGCCGCGCCGCGCGGGGCCGCCC
>JALZOI010000190.1 GCA_030857245.1 Myxococcota bacterium | reverse complement strand
GCCGCGCACGCTGCGCGGCCCGAGTCCGACGCTCGCGACGTTCACCGAGGACGGGCTGCCGTTCACGGTCGATCTCGAGGGCGGGCAGAAGACCGGCACGTACCTCGACCTGCGGGCGCTGCGGCAGGCGCTCGCGCAGGCGCCGCTCGCGGGCGCGCGCGTGCTCAACCTGTTCTCGTACTCGGGGATGCTCGGGCGCGCGGCGGAGGCGGCCGGGGCCACCGCGATCACGCATGTCGACGTCTCCGATCGCGCGCTCGCCTTCGCGCGCGCACACCACGTGGCGGATCCGGCGCACCACGCCTACGTGACCGCGGACGTCTTCGAGTGGCTGCCCGCGCTCGCGGCGGACGAGAGCTACGATCTCGTGATCGTCGATCCACCTGCGATGACGAGCCGCAAGACGCAGGTGCCGGCGGTGATCGCGGGCTATCGCAAGCTCTATCGCGCCGCCGCACCGCACGTGCGGAGCGGCGGCGTGCTCGTCGCCGCGTGCTGCACGAGCCGGATCGACCGCGCGCTGTTTCATCGCACGGTGCGGGAAGCGCTCGGCGCGGAGTTCACGATGGAGCGCGAGTTGCCGCCCGAGCTCGACCATCCGGTCGGGTTTCCGCAGGCCGACTACCTGAAGATCGGCTGGTGGCGGCGAACGACCGCCGCCGCGTAGAGCCGCAGGTCCGCTGGGTCCGCTCGGTCAGCTTCGCTGGCTCAATTCGTGGAGGTGCACGTCCACGTCCACGTCCACGTCCGCGTTCACGTGCACGATGGCGTCGAGGAGCGGCCGCGGGACCCGACGCGCGGAGCTCAGAAAAAAGTGGCCATCCGGGTGATCCCTGCGACGGCGCGACGCTACCAGCGCGTCGCAGCCACGTCGCGGGTCGTCGCGGTGCGACGCGGACACGTCCGCCCGATCACCGTCAGCGGCCGGCCGAGCCGGTGCGCGCGAGCGCGCGATACTGCACGAGGTGGCGGACCGCGCGCCGGAGCAGCAGCTCGTCGCCCGCGCGCCGGCCGGTCTGCTCGAGCAGGCGGGCCAGGTTGAAGTGCGCATCGGCGGTCATCGCGTCGAGCTCGAGAGCGCGCTCGTAGGCCGCGACGGCCTCGCTCCCACGGCCCAGGTCCTCGACGACGACGCCGAGGTTGAACCAGTACAGCGCGACGCGCGGCGACGCGCAGATCGCGAGCCGGTAGTGGCCCTCGGCAACGACGAGGTCGCCGGGCTCGGCGCGATCGTGGAGCAGCCGGCCCAGGTTGTTCTGCGCATCCGCGAGATCCGGCCGGCCGGCGACCGCGCGACCGTAGGCCCGGAGGGCACCCGCCGGGTCGCTCGCCTCGAGCGTGCAGCCCAGCTCGTACCAGTCGGTCGCACGGGTGCCGCGGCGCAGCCCGCGCCGCGGTCCGACGGTGAAGAACAGGAGGTCGCCCACGGCAGTCAGGCTAACGAAGGCGTCTGACAATCAACGTTGTCGTGACGCTGTTGTAAGATGACGCCGTGGGCGACGCGCAGGGAACCACCCTTAGCTTTCACGAGGATGGCAAGGCCGGCCGGGTCGGTCCGCGCCCCGAGCCCGTGCTCGTGCTCGCCCTCGAGTGCAGCCGCCCGCGTGCGGGCTCCGTGCGGTACCGGCTCGATGGGCTGTCCGGCATCGCGCTCGGCCGGGGCAGCGAGCGGCGCGCCGAGCGCACCGACGCGGAGCTGACGATCCGCGTGCCCGACAAGTGGATGTCATCGCGGCACGCGCGCATCGAACCGAGCTTCGGGCGCTGGGTGCTGACCGATACCGAATCGAAGAACGGCTCGATCGTTGATGGCCACACGACGAAGCGCGCGGTGCTCACCGATGGCTCGCTGATCGAGCTCGGCCACACCCTGTTCATCTTCTTCGAGCGCCTGCCGATCGAGGCCGAGGCGCCCGCGATGCTCGAGCTGACGCCGACCGAAGGTCCCGCCGGGTTCACCACGTTGATGCCGACGTGGAACACCGAGCTCGCGCGGCTGCGGCAGATCGCGTCGTCCGAGATCCCGATGCTGATCGAGGGCGACAGCGGCACCGGCAAGGAGGTGATCGCGAACTCGATCCACGCGCAGTCCGGACGCCAGGGCGCGTTCGTGCCCGTGAACTGCGGCGCGCTCCCCGAGAACCTCGTCGAGAGCGAGCTGTTCGGGTACAAGAAGGGCGCGTTCTCGGGCGCGCAGTCGGATCACCCCGGGCTCGTGCGCGCGGCCGATGGCGGCACGCTGTTCCTCGACGAGATCGGCGATCTGCCGGCGAGCTCGCAGGCCGCGCTGCTCCGCGTGCTGCAGGAGCGCGAGGTCATGCCGGTCGGCGGGACGCGCGCGGTGCCGATCGATCTGCGCGTCGTCGCCGCGACCCACCGCGACCTCGACGACATGGTGGCCGACGGCAGCTTCCGTCACGATCTGTTCGCGCGCCTCGCCGGCTTCCGCGTCACCGTGCCGACGCTCGCCGAGCGCCGCAGTGACCTCGGGATCCTGATCGGCGTGCTCCACGCGCGGATGTTCCCCGACGCCCACCCCGGCTTCGACATCGACGCCGCGCGCCTGCTGCTCCGCTATCCGTGGCCGCTCAACGTCCGCGAGCTCGAGCAAGCGCTCGCGACCGCGCAGGTCCTCGCCGGCGCGGAGGCGATCCGCGCCGAGCACCTGCCCGATTCGGTGCGCACCGGTCGACCTCCCGGCGCGCCGCGTCCCGTCGTCCTCAACGAGACCGATCAGAAGGTGCGCGATCAGGTGGTCGCCGCACTCCGCGAGCACCAGGGCAACGTGTCCGCGGTCGCGCGCGCGCTCGACAAGGACCGCAAGCAGATCCAGCGGTGGATCAAGCGCTTCGGACTCGATCCCGGAAGCTATCGCTGACGGCGTCCCGCGATCGATCACGGACGTCCCAGGATCGACACGCGGACGATCGCCGTCGCGCGTTGCGCTCCGTGAGCGGCGCGCGGAAAGGTCGCAGCCAGCGCGGTCTGCGTCGTCGCAGCGACGACCTTGCGACCGTCGCATGCGGGATCTCGGACGTGTGAATGCGCGGACCTACGCGCGTCGACCGCCGGCCCCGATGTTGCTCATGGTCAGGTGGCACTCCGCGCGGTCGGCTCCTGAGCCTCCCAACGCACCTTGGTGGTCGGCCGCGCGGCCGCACTTATTTCGGGCTCCCTCCTCCTCGGAGCGACGTGAGCCCGCGTGACCGCTCAGGTCCCGGTCGCGCGATGCGCGAGCTCGAACAGCTGGCGTTCCGTCCACGCCGCGAGCTTGCTCGGGCCCTGCCCGGCGAGCCGGCGATGCGCGTCGGCCGCGGCCGGGATCGCGGTCGCGAACCGTGGCAGCTGGCGGTAGACGCGCGCGAACGTGGCGAGCCCGCTGCGCGCGAGGCGCGGCGAGCCGCGGAGCTCGAACTGCTCCGCGAGGTGCGGCGGCAGCAGCGCGTGGGTGACCGCCTCGGTGATGCGGCCGAGCGCGGGCTGCTGCGCGACCCCGCGGCCGATCAGGAAGCGCGCCATCTCCTTCGCCGCCGGCGACACCGCGAGTCGATCGGAGCCGATCATCCGCGCCATGTACGCGGCGTGCGCGGCCCAGCTGTCGGGCAGCAGCGCGCGCGGGATCCCGAACAGCGCCGCGAACCGGTTCATCTCGATCACGTAGCGGTCCTTGTGATCGATCGACAGCGCGCCATCGAGTCGCTCGCGTACGACGAGGGTCGTGTCGACCAGTGTCGCGTGCACCCAGCGCAGCGCGGCGTCATCGTTCGCGTGGTACGGCGTGCCCGCCGCCCAGCCACCGATCGCCACGGGCATCGTGCCGTGGACGCGCGTGTCGATCGCGTGGACGCGGCGCGCGGCGGCGAACGCATCGTCGAGCTCGCCGAACACCATCGCGAAGACGTGCTTGAACGTGCGCTGGAACCGGCCGATCACATCCGCGCGGGTGCGCGAATGGTGATCGATCGCATGCGCGACCATGGGATGCGCGAGCTGCAGCAGCGCCGCGCGGCCGCCGCCGACGAAGAGCCCCAGATCGCCGCCGACGTGCCACGCGATCGAGCGAGGTCCAAGGATGCCCGCCCGGGGATCGGCGACGTGCGCGCGCAGCTGCGCGAGTGACGCCTCGAGCTGATTCACCGTGACAACGGACACCAAAGGATCGTCAACTCCCGGCACCCTTCGGTCAAGCACCGTGCGCGTGAGCTACAGAGGTGCCTTTACGCTACGCGGATCCCGGCCAAGTATCCGTCAGCACCAAGTTTTATCAGGCACACCGGCTGCACAACGAGAATCCGTCATGAAGACCATGGTCAGCACGGCGGGTGGCGGCCAGGCACCGATCACGTCGATCGATGCCTCCGACGAGCTCGTCGCCGGCGTCAAGGCCGGACCATGGGTGGTCGAGCGCGAGCTCGGCCGGGGCGGGATGGGGGCGGTCTACGCGGTCGTCCACGA
Organism: Myxococcota bacterium; assembly: GCA_030857245.1. Classification (GTDB taxonomy): domain Bacteria; phylum Myxococcota_A; class Polyangia; order Haliangiales; family Haliangiaceae; genus JABFXX01. Next base: position 6,557 of record JALZOI010000190.1, on the reverse strand, counting down.
AGAGATCGGCAAGCGAGCCGCCCTCAAGATCGTGCACGCCCGCTTGCTCGGCCCCGGCTTCAACTGCGATCGGATGCTGCTCGAGGCGAGGGTCGTCAACCAGGTCGGTCACCCGAACATCGTCGACATCTTCGAGACCGGCAAGCTGGCCGATGGCCGCCCGTACATCGTGATGGAGCGCCTCGAGGGCCAGCCCCTGAGCTACCGCGCGGACGAGGGCAAGATCCTGCCCCACCAGGTCATCGCGATCCTGCTGCAGGTCTGCGACGCGCTGATCGCGGCCCACGCGGCCGGCGTCATCCACCGCGACCTCAAGCTCGACAACGTCTTCCTGGTCGACAACGCCGACGACCCATCGGCACCGAAGATCAAGCTGCTCGACTGGGGCATCGCGAAGATCATCAACCACGACGTCCGCCACACGGTCGAGGGTCAGCTCGTCGGCACGCCGCAGTACCTCTCGCCCGAGCAGGCGCGCGGCATCGAGGTCACGCCGCAGACCGACGTCTACTCCCTCGGGGTGATGGCGTACGAGCTGTTCCTCGAGCAGCTGCCGTTCGAGGCCGAGACCTCCGCCGAGATCATGGCGATGCACCTCCGCGCCGTGCCGCCGCCGCCGAGCGAGCTGTGGCCCGACATCCCGCCGGCGCTCGAGTCCCTGATCCTCACGATGCTCGCGAAGGCGCCCGCTCAGCGGCCGACGATGCTCGAGGTCGCCCGTCGCCTCGAGGTCATTCGCACCGAGCTCCTGCATCGCTGCCAGACCGTCCACATCTCGGACTCTGCCGCGTTCCGCCCCGTCGTGACGCCCCCGCGCGCGACCCGGCTGCCGTCGGCCACCGGCCTGGCGAACACGCAGATGTCGCCGCCGTGGCGCGCCTCGTCGTCGCGCTGGCAGTACATCGTCGGCGGCGCCGCGATCGTCGCGAGTGCCCTGCTGTTCATGCTGAGCCGCGCCGGGGACACCGAGGCCGCCACCACCTCGACGGCCGCGTCGAGCGCGCCCTACATCCGCACGGATACGACCCTCGCGAGCGAGCTCGCCACCACCCGGGTGGCCGCGCCGCTCGTCGTGCCCGCCGCCGCGATCGTCGCTGACCCCCTGCCGCCGGTCGCCTTCGAGGAGCTCACGTACCTGATCGACGAGGGGTCCAGCAAGCCCGCCAAGGTCGTCAAGCGGCAGGCCCCGCGGGTCGCGACCCCTCCTCGGTCGACGTCGATGGCGCACCGCGCCTCGACCCGTAAGGTTCCGGTCGCGCCGCGCCGGGCCACGAAGATCGATCCCGACGGCACCATCGACCCGTACCGGTGAGGCGCTGGTCGCTCGCGCTGGCCGTCGCACTCACGACGGTTCCGGCCGTCGTGTACGCCGACGAACCGATCCCGCAGAAGGCGCGCAAGCTGGCCGAGCACGGTCGCGAGATGCACGAGAAGGGCGAGTACGCCCGCGCCATCGTGGCCTTCAAGGAGGCGTACGTGATGGCGCCGAGCCCCGCGCTGCTGTTCAACCTCGCGCAGGCGTACCGGCTCCAGGGCAACTGTGATGACGCCGCGCTGATGTATCGCCGCTACCTCGCCGCGGACCCGTCGCCCGAGGCGCGCGAGCTCGCGGGCGGCCACCTGCAGAGCGTCGAGCGCTGCGTGGCGAAGCGGTCGCTCGACCTCCAGTCCGACGACTCGGCGGCGTACCTCGCGGTGCCGCCGCCGCCCGGTCCGGAGCACATCATCGTCGCGGATCGCCGCGAAGTCGATGCCCCGGCGCCCAGCCACCTCAAGGCCAACATCGGCCTCGGGGTCGCCATCGGTGGCGTCGCGGCCCTCGGAGTCGCGGCGTACTTCGGCATGCGCTCGTACAGCGCCTCGCAAGCCGTCGAGGAAGCCTACGCCAGCGGCGCCAAGTGGAACGAGATCGAGGACATCGCGGAGCGCGGCGAACGCAGCGAGCGCGCGGCCACGATCTTTGGCATCGGTGGTGGGCTTGCGGCGGTGGGCGGCGTCACGTTGTTCCTGCTCGGTCGCCGCGACGAGCGCGCGACTCCACTGGCCGTGAGGCCCTCGGCCCGCGGCGCGGAAGTAAGTTACGCATGGCGCTTCTGAGGACCCTCGCGATCCCGCTGCTCGTGGCGGCGTGCTACTCGCCCGACGTCCGTGACTGCACCGTGTCGTGCGCGGCGGTCTCCGACTGCGCCGGCGGCCAGGTCTGCGGCAGCGACCAGTTCTGCGCGGCGCCGGACGTCGCCGGGACGTGCGCGCAGCGGACGACCGATGCCGGCACCGAGGAGCCCGACGGTCGCGTCCCGCAGGATGCCGGCGCGGACGCGGCAGCGCCGGACGCGGCGCTCGCGATGGTGCAGCTCCACATCCGGATCGATGGCCGCGGCGCCGTCACCGTCCCGAACGTCGGCGTCTGCGACGCCGGCTCGGGAGCGAACGACTGCCTGTACATGATCCCGCCGGGCGTCCCGGTGTCGCTCCATGCCGTGCCGAAGAACCAGTGGAGGTTCACGGCGTGGGAGTCGACGGCGTGCGCGGGAGAGCCCGCCACGTGCGTGCTGACGCCCACGGCACCGACCTTCGTCAAGGCCCGGTTCATGAACGACGACGACGCCACCGACCGACCGCTCCCGTGAGGAGCCCGCGGGTGGCTGGTGCGTGATCGCCGCGGTGGCGATCACCGCCGCGCGCATCGTCGACGATCCTCGACGCGATCGCCCACCCACGCTTCCGTACACTGCACCCGTCGACGCCTCCGTCGCTGCGCACGTGCTGATCGGACACATTCGCGCCACGGCGCCCGCGCGAGCGACTGGATCACCGGAAATGCTCGTTGTGACGAACCCGGGACACAGCGGTCCGCTTCGTGCACCGAGCCACTCGCATGGCGGTTGCTACCACCCACGCGAAGACCGACGCGCTCCAGCCGATCGACCTCGCGCTCGTCGCGGAGCACGTGGAGGCGCCGCGCTCGCGCCGCCGCACGCGATCGGCGACCGTGGTGAGCGGTGACCGGATCGGCGTGTGGCGGGTCGAGCGCGAGCTCGGTCGCGGCGGCATGGGTGCGGTCTACGCCGTCACTCACAATGGCTTCGGCAAGCGCGCCGCGCTCAAGCTCTGTCACCGCTCGGTCCTCGGCCCGCAGTTCACGCCCGACACCTTCCTGCGCGAGGCCCGGATCGTCCACCTCGTGAACCACCCCGGCGTGCCGGACGTGTTCGCGACCGGCACGTTCGGCGGTCGCCCGTACCTCGCGATGGAGCGGCTGTCCGGTCAGACCCTCGGCCAGCTCGTCGACGACGGTCCGATGACGCGCCCCGAGTCGATCGACGTCCTGCTCGAGCTCTGCGAGGTGCTCGCCGCCGCGCATGCCGCCGGCGTCATCCACCGTGACCTCAAGCTCGACAACGTGTTCGTGCTCGACGCGCCCGGCGCCGGTGGCCGCCACATCAAGCTGCTCGATTGGGGCGTCGCCCGCATCCTCGACGAGGTCGACCCGATGGCCGGAATGATCGCGGGGACGCTGACCTACGTCGCCCCCGAGCAGATCCGGGGTGACGCGCTGACCGGCGCCGCCGACATCTACTCGCTTGGCGTGCTCGCGTGGCAGCTGCTGCTCGGGGAGCCGCCGTTCGCCTCGGCGAGCGACCTCGACCTGCTCCGCAAGCACCTCCATGCGCCGGCTCCCGCGCCGGCGCTGGTGTGGCCGGAGATCCCGCCCGCCCTCGCGGCGCTGCTCACCGGGATGCTCGACAAGGACCCGACCGCGCGACCCTCGATCGACGAGGTCATCGAGGTGCTCGGACGCGCTCGCACCGCGCTCCGCCCGCAGCGCACGACCTGGCTGGCGTCGCTGCGTAACCTGCCGGCCGCCGCGCCGTTCGATCCGTTCGGTCGCGCCGCGCCGGTGCTCGATCTGACGGAGGCGATCCGCCGCGTCGCCGCGGCACGCCATGGGATCGTCGGCGGCGTGCTCGCCGCCGCCGCCGTCGTCGCCAGCATGGCGATGCTGTTCAGCGCTTGATCCCGACGACGAGCCCGTCGGGAGTCGGGACGCACACCGAGTCACACGACGCGGCGATCAGCTCGTGGAAGCTGCGCATCGCCCGCCCGCGGTCGCTGTCCTCGAGCAGCTCGCCGAACAGATAGGCGTTGTCGCCGATCACGAGCCCGCCCCGGCGCAGGTGCTCGATCGCCCAGCGGCCGTAGTGATCGTAGTTCTGCTTGTCGGCGTCGATGAACACCGCATCGAACGGCGCCTCGCTCGCGAGCGTCGGCAGGATGTCGCGGCCGGAGCCGACGAGGACGCTGACCCGGTCGGCGAGCCCGGCGGCGGCGAGGTTCGCGTGGGCGAGCTCGGCGTGCTTCGGCTCGAGCTCGATCGTCCACAGCCGGCCCGCCGGCGCGAGCCCGCGCGCGAGGTGGATCGCCGAGTAGCCGATCAGCGTCCCGACCTCGACGATCTTCTGCGCACCGACGAGGCGCACCAGCAGCGAGAGCAGCCGGCCATCGCTCGGGCCGACCTGGATCGCGGGCACGCCCTCGGGCACGGCGAAGGCCTGCGCGAGCGGCGCATCGTGAGGCGTGTGCGTGGAGCTCACGTAGTCGAGGATCTGCGGGGTCGTGTACCGGGTCCCCGCGCGCGAGTCTTGGTCGGCCATGCCGGTACCGTGGCACAGGGATGTAACGAGCAGGAGCGGGCTGGCGCAGGGATGTAACGAAGCGCGGCGCGGGGCTTCGCTAGAGTCCGCGCCATGAACCGCTCGGTCGCATCACTCGCGGCGCTCGTCCTCGCCCCTTCGCTGGCGCTCGCTGCGACCAGCACGCCGTCGGTGCCGAGCGGGTTCGGCGGCAACGGGCACAACGCCGCGTTCGATGGCCGGCTCTACATCGCGCGCAGCGGACCCGGCTGGCTGGCCTACGTCCTCCGGCCCGAGGGCATCACGTACCGCGCCGACGGCCTGCCCGATGCGAGCGGCCCGGTGTGGAGCGAGCCGCTCACGCTGATCGACGGCGAGCCGAACGGCGAGAACGCGCTCGCGATCTGCGAGCCCGATCCGACGCGCGCGCCGTACGCGTGCGATGCCGCGAATGCGCCGAGCGCGACGGGGCCGTTCGCCTGCTACGACGTGCAGATCTTCGACTCCGACGCCACCCGCGACCTCGCGAGCGGCGGCATGGTCATGCGCCGCCGCCACCTCGTGGTGCGGGTCGAGCAGCCGCGAACGGCGAGTGCGCGGCCGGTCGCGTTCACGTGGGGCGCGATCGAGGAGGTCCGGACGGCGCAGCAGGGCACGCTGCGGGGCATCGAGCCGACGGTCACCGCCGACGGGCGGCTGCTGGTGTGGCAGGCGTCGATGCCGAACAGCGCCGGGGACGGGATGCTGATGTACGCGGTGGCGCCGGCGGCGTGCGCGGCGACCGGCTGGTCGGTGCCGCGCTCGATCGCGCACATGGTCAACGATCCCGCCGTCAACACGACGTACCGGCTCGCGACCCGCCAGCTCCGCGCCGCTGACGGCACGCCGTTCGCGGACGGCGCGCCGATCTACGGCGCGTATCCGTGGCTGTTGCCGAGCGGCGATGGCGTGATCTTCTCGGCCGCGCCGATGCCGTGTCGCGCGCCCGAGGATCCGGGCGGCTGCGGTCCGCGCCGCAACGCGACGTCGGTGCTCGGCTATCCGACCAACTGGGGCATCGCGCACATCGACGGCGGGATCAACCCGTCGACGGCGGATGGCGTGCGGCTGTTCTTCTCGTCACCGGGACCGGCGACGTTCCCGCAGCTGCCGGTCACGCCCGGGCACGACGTCTGGCCGTTCTTCGGGACGAACACGTCGAACTACGTCGAGGTGTCGTTCGACGATGGGCTCGACGGTCAGTACGCCGGCCTGTGGCACCTCAACGAATCGATCACGGCGGCGGGCGAGCTGGATGTCACGCGCAGCCCCGATGTCTCCGGCTACTTCAACACCACGCGCGTCCGCGGCGCGATCACGTTCCCCGCCGCCAACAACGGGGTCCTCGGCAAGGCGGCGATCGCGAGCGGTGGCTGGCTCGAGGTGCCGCACCACGCGAGCCTCGTGCCGGTCACCGGCATCACGATGGAGCTGACGCTCCGCCCCGCCGGCCCGCTCGACTGCGATGGCGGCAACAACTACCGCCTGCTGCTGCGGAAGGGCGACAGCTACAGCCTCGTCCTCGAGGAGAGTGGCGGGATCCGCGCGCGGGTGCGCGTCGCCGGCGGCGACATCCGCGAGCTCTACTCGGGCGCCGCCGTCGCGACCGATGGCGCGACCTGGACCAAGGTCACCGCCGAGTACGACGCGGCGAGCGGCATCATGCAGCTCCGGTTCGACGACGCGCTCGTCGCCGAGCAGACCTTCGCGCCGGCGCCGCTCGCCGGCACGACCGATGTCCTCACGATCGCCGGGCTCGGCACGCGCCCCGCCTGCGGCGAGGGGATCAACTTCGCCGGCACGCTCGACGAGGTCTCGATCTCCCGGGTCGCGCGCCACCTCGCGCCGCCCGAGCAGCCCGGCGGCGACGACGCCGGCATCCCC
>JALZOI010000784.1 GCA_030857245.1 Myxococcota bacterium | reverse complement strand
TCTATGCCAACAACGACGTCCCGAAGCAGGTGGCAGGCATCAACGCTGCCGTCGCTTCGAAGGCCACCATCATCGCCACATCGGTCCCGGATGCGAGCGCGCTCAAAGGCGCACTCGCCAAGGCATCCCAGAAAGGGATCGTGGTCATCACCGTCAACTCTGGCCTCGGCGCCTTCGACAGCCTGCCCACGTACATGGTGCACGTCGGGCAGACTGAGGACATCGCGGGCCAGGGAGCCGGAAAGCAGTTCAAGGCCGCCGGTGCGAAGAAGGTGCTGATCGTCATCCACGAGGCGAGCAACTCCGGACTGGTTCAGCGTGCGGGCGGGGCCAGGAGGATCCTCGGTGCGAGCGGCGTTCAGGTCCTGACTATCCCCAACGCCAAGTCCGACATCCCTGGAACCAAGGCGAAGGTCGCTGCAGCGTTCAAGGCGAACAAGTCGCTCGACGGCTTCCTCGGGCTCGACCCCGACGTGACCATTCCGTGCCTCGACGTGATCCCGAAGGGCACGAAGGCCGGAACGTTCGACGTCGGCGGCTCGATCAAGGAGATCCAGAGGGGGAGGATGCTGTTCGCGATCGACCAGCAGCAGTACCTCCAGGGCTACCTGCCGGTCGTCTTCGGGGTGCTGTACGCGACGAACCTGAACACGATCGGAAACGGTGCGCCCGTGCTGACGGGTCCCGGAATCATCAACAAGGCGAACGCGGCGCGTGTGGCCGCGCTCGCGAAGAAGGGCACCCGCTAGGACGCGCTTATGGGCGGGCGACTTTCGAGCCGCCCGCCCATGCGTCCCTCGCTCGCCCACTTCTCGGAGACGACGCAAACGAGCCGCGACCCGACCCGATGAGCACAGCAGCAGTACCGCCCGCAGCCTCCGACGAGCGCCTCGTCGAGATCGGCCTCGGCAAGAGGCTCCTCACGCGGCCGGACATCGGAGCCTTCGTGGGTGCGATCGCGGTCTTCCTTGGGTTCTCGTACTTCGCGCGCGAGGTCAACTGGTTCGGCGACCCGGCCATCTGGGCAAGCTGGACCGACCAGGCGGCGCAGTACGGGATCATCGCGGTGCCCGTCGCCCTGCTCATGATCGGCGGCGAGTTCGATCTTTCCGCCGGAGTGATGATCGGGAGCTCCGGGCTTCTCCTAGGCTACCTCGGCACGCACGCCGACATGAATATCTGGCCGGCGATGGCGGTCGTGCTCCTCTTCGGCCTGACCATCGGCTTTCTCAATGGCATCACCGTCGTGAAGACGCGCCTCCCGAGCTTCATCGTCACGCTCGCGACGTTCTTCATCCTGCAGGGCGTCAATGCCGCGTTAACCCTGAAACTGACGGGGCAGACGGCGATCCAGGACATCGACGCGGCGGATGGGTTCGAGTCAGCGCGCCGCTGGATCGCGTCGGAGATCACCCAATACGACTTCAAGCTCAAGGTGATCTGGTGGATCGGGCTCACGATCGTCGGGGCCTGGCTGCTCTCGAAGTCACGCTTGGGGAACTGGATCTACGGCGCCGGCGGTGATCCGGTCGCGGCGCGGAACATCGGGGTTCCGGTCGCGCGGACCAAGGTGATGCTCTTCATGATGACCTCGGGCGTGGCATCGCTCATGGGGATCATCGAGGCGCTCGAGCTGCGATCGATGCAGTCGCAGGAAGGAATCGGGCTCGAGTTCATCTTCATCATCTGCGCGGTCGTCGGCGGCTGCCTCCTCACCGGCGGCTACGGGTCGGTGATTGGAACCTTCTTCGGCGCGGCAATGCTCGGAATGGTTCAGCTCGGAATCGTCTTCGCGCAGTGGGACAGCAACTGGACGTTCACGTTCCAGGGCGTGATCCTCTTTCTCGCGGTTGTGCTGAACACGCTTATCCGCAATCGCGCTCAGAAGGCGAGATGACCGTCGCCGCTGCGATCGACAATGGCGCCTCGCACCTCCTCGAGGTCGAGCACGTCTCGAAGTTCTTCGGCAACGTCGTCGCGCTGAAGGACGTCTCCGCTCGCGTTGACGCGGGCGAGGTGACGTGCATCCTCGGGGACAACGGCGCCGGAAAGTCGAGCTTCATCAAGATCGTCTCCGGTGTCCACCGGCACGACGAGGGGCGAATGCTCGTCGACGGCGAGGACGTTCACTTCAACTCCCCGCGCGACGCGCGCGCCCGTGGGATCGCGACTGTGTACCAGGACTTGGCGATGTGCCCGCTCATGTCCATCTGGCGCAACTTCTTCCTGGGCGAGGAACCGACGAGGTGGCGTGGGCCATTCAGCCGGCTCGACGTCTCGTTCGCGAAAAGGACGGCGAGGGAGCAGATGGCTCAAATGGGCATCGACGTCCGGGACCCCGAGCAACCGGTGGGCACGCTTTCGGGCGGTGAACGGCAGGCGGTCGCCATCGCGCGCGCGATCTATTTCGGTGCCCGCGTGCTCATCCTCGACGAGCCCACGTCGGCGCTCGGTGTCAAACAAGCGGGGATCGTCCTTCGGTACATCCTCCAGGCGCGCGATCGGGGCGTCGGCGTGATCTTCATCACGCACAACCCGCACCACGCCTTCCCCGTCGGCGACCACTTCATCCTCCTCAATCGGGGACGCGTTATCGGTGACTACGAAAAGGGGAAGGTGTCACGGGACGAGCTCGTGCGCCAGATGGCCGGCGGTGCGGAGCTGGACGAGCTCACGGACGAGTTGGAGGGGTTGACCGCGAGCGAATGAGCGGCGCCACGTTCGACCCATGCGGCACGAAGCGGAACGCGCACCGAAGTAGGCTCCGCGAGTGCCGACGATCGCCGTCGCGGGCAACGTCGCCGTCGACCGCATCGACGGCGAGCCGCCAAGCGCAGGGGGCTGCCCGTCCTTCGCGGCTCGGGCGCTACGAATGCTGGGACGCGAGGGCCAGATCTTGACGCGATACGCGGCCGCGGACCAAGAGTTCTTCGAGCGGGTACTCTCGACCCTCGGCGTGCCTCTGACGACGCTGGCGGCGAAGTCCACCAACGGTTTCGGATTCAGGTACGAGGGCGAGCTTCGAACGATGACAGTGGACTCGATCGGCCAGCCATGGTCGCACGCCGATGCAGCCGCGATCGACTCCGGCGTCTCCTGGGTGCACGTCGCGCCGCTTCTGCGGAGCGACTTCCCGCCAGAGGCGCTGGCAGCGCTCGCCGGAGACGGGCGAACCGTCTCCTACGACGGCCAGGGACTGGTCCGCGTTCCCGAGATCGGCCCGATGAAGGTCGACGCTGCGTTCGATCCGGCGCTGCTCGAGTCGATCTCCGTGCTCAAGCTCGCAGAAGACGAGGCAGTCGTCATCGCGGACGGCCCGTTCGAGGAGCGACAGGCCCGCACACTCGGCATTCGGGAGATCCT
>JALZOI010000189.1 GCA_030857245.1 Myxococcota bacterium | reverse complement strand
GGTCACGCACCGGAGCCTGGCCACGAGACTGCAGCGACGCAGGTCGCGCTGTCCGGCGTGACCCACGTGGGTCACGGCGCGATACTGCCGTCCGGTTCCGGCACGAGACTGCAGCGACGCAGGTCGCGCTGTCCGGCGTGACCCACGTGGGTCACGGCGCGATACCGCGTCGGCCGTGTCCGGCGCGACCCACGTGGGTCACGGGGTCTCTGGATCTTGCTGAAACGACACGCTTCCTCGTCCGGCACGACCCACGTGGGTCACGCGAGGGCGCGTCGCGCGGTGGGGCAGAACTGGCTCGCGTTCGTGGGGGTCTTTCCGTATTGTCCGCCCGCCGACATGCGGATGGGGAGCTGATCGCGATGATGAAGTCACTGGGACGTCACCTGCTGTGCGAGTACCACGGCTGCGACCGCGAGATGCTCAACAACCCGGAAGGGATCCGGACGGAGTTGCTCGCCGCGGTGACGCGCGCGGGGGCGACGCCGGTGCAGGACATCGTTCACGCCTTCAGCCCGCACGGCGTCACCGGCGTGGTGGTGATCGCGGAGTCGCACTTCGCGATCCATACGTGGCCGGAGTACGGCTTCGCGGCCGTCGATCTGTTCACGTGCGGTGACACGGTCGATCCGTGGATCGCGTTCGAGTCGCTGTCGCGCGCGCTGCGGGCGGGGTCGCACTCGGTGATCGAGATGCGGCGCGGCCTGCTGCCGACGTCCGAGGGCAGCCGGCTGCCGCACAAGCCCGGCGCCTGACGCGTCGGCGACCCGTCCACCGCGCCGGACGCTCGCCGCGTCGCAGCGCTCCGCGAACCACGCGACCGCGCGACCTGCACTCGTGCGAGACGGCGTGATAGCGTGGCCCCGATGGAGCTTCGCGCGCTCACCGTCCTCGATTCGCTGCAGCCGCAGCTGACCGGTTTCTTGCAGACCGTGTGCTCGGGCTTCATGCCGCTCGAGGGGGAGGCGGCCGTCTTCATCGAGATCGCGCCTGGGATCGCGATCAACCAGCTGACCGACGTCGCCCTCAAGGCGACGACGTGCAAGCCCGGCATGCAGATCGTCGAGCGCGCGTACGGGATGCTCGAGCTCCACAACCGCGACAAGGGCCAGGTCGAGGCGGCGGTCGACGCGATCCTGTCGAACATGGGCGTCACGCGCGAGGACCGGATCAAGCCGCGCGTGGTGTCGTCGCAGATCATCACCGGCATCGACGGTCACCAGAGCCAGCTCATCAACCGGATGCGCCACGGCGACATGATCATGACCGGTCAGACGCTCTACATCCTCGAGGTCTATCCGGCGGCGTACGCGGCGCTCGCGGCCAACGAAGCCGAGAAGGCCGCCAACATCCACCTCATGGAGGTCATCTCGTTCGGCGCGTTCGGCCGCATGTGGCTCGGCGGCAGCGAGGCGGAGATCAAGGCGGCGTCCGAGGCGGCCGAGGGCGCGATCGCCAAGGTCACCGGGCGCGCCGCGAAGACCTGAGGAGCGTTCGATCATGGGGGTCGCGGAGCTGCGCGCAGAGCTGGCGACCGCGGTCAGCGCCGACGATGGCTCGTCGGCGTCACGCCGGCATCGCCTCGGCGTCATGTGCCGGCTCGTGATCGCGCTCGTCGACGACCTCGTGGAGGACGAGGCCGACGCCGTGATCGCGGAGCTCGGGCCGCTGCTGCGCCACGATGCGGAGCTCGAGATCGAGATCCGGCGGGGGCTCGCGCGCGAGCTGGCGCCGTACGAGCGCTTCCGGGCCGTCGTCCAGCTCAGCGCCGCGCTCGAATGCGCGAGTGCGCACGGGCTGGCCGCGCTGGAGGCCGACCTCACCCGCGAGCTCGGCGAGCTCCTGCGCGATGGCGGAACGTCGACGCTCCGCACGACCTCGTCAGCTCTCGACGAGGCCAGCCGCGCGGCGAACCCCGAGCTCGCGGCGCGGATGCAGCTGTCGCTGTCGGCGCGCACGACGGGCGCCGCCGCCGAGCAGCATGCGCGGACCAGCCTGGAGCTCGCGAAGGCGAGCGGCGATGTCGCGTTGATCCACGAGACCGCCGTGCAGCTCGCGGAGCTCCTCGCCGATCGCGAACAGCTCGAGGACGCCGAGGGGTTGCTCGCGGCGCTGCCGCCGTACCGCGGCGCTCGCGAGAGCCGCGCGCTGCTCGACGAGGTCCGGCGGCGGCTCGGCGAGCTCGTGCTCGATCCACCGGAGGAGCCCGACCAGCCGCTCGCGACCGCTGATCGCCACGCGCTCGCGTGGGTCACGCGGCCGCACAACCTCGCCCAGGCCGTGCTCGATGGCGGCCTGCTCGGGCCCGACAAGCTCCGCGAGTGGTCGAGCGGGCCGGTGTTCAAGCCGTCGGAGCTCGAGAGTCAGCTGGTGTTCGGGCCGGTGCGCTCGTTCTGGTGCGCCTGTGGCCGGTACCGTGGCCGCGACTACGAGGGGATGGTGTGCCGGCGGTGCGGGGTCGAGGTCGTGCATGCGTCGGCGCGGCGGACCCGGATCGGGCACATCACGCTCGCCGAGCCGGTGGTCCACCCGTGGTACGTGACGGCGGCGGCGCAGCTGCTCGATCTGCCGGTGCCGACCGTCGATGCGATGCCGGCCCGCAACCTGCGCGATCGCTTGCAGGCGATCGACCTGGCGCGGCTGGTCGAGGATCTCAGGCACGGGATCGTCACGGCGTCGAAGCCGCGGTACGCCGATCAGGCGGGCCGCCGGCTCGCGCTGGTCGAGGCGTTCCGGACGGCGTCCGAGCGGTACTTCACGCGCCCGGATTCGATCGTGCTCGAGCTCGTGCCGGTCGTGCCGCCGAACGCCGACCTCGCGGTCGACCGCGGCAAGCTCCGCGAGGCCTATGCCGAGCTGCTCGTCGCGCCCGCGGGCGAGCAGCGCCGGGCGGTGCGTGGGCTGTTCGCCGCGCTCGCTGGCTGAGCGCCGCGCCGCGAGCGGACGGGTGTGCCGCCGCGGTCTCGGCGTGAAGAAACGACCCGTTCGGGCAGGGGCATGCTGGTGCTCGCGCGCTACAGTCGCCGGATGACGACGACGCTTCCCGCGGCGCTTCGCGCGCCGTTCTCGGTCGGAGGTGCGAGCGCGATCGACGCGCAGCTCGCGAACCGGTTGCTCGGCCTCGCGCTCGAGGCTGGTGGCGACTATGCGGATGTCTACTTCGAGTTCCGCGTGTCCGCAGACTATGCCCTCGAGGAGGAGCAGATCCGGACGCTCGGCCGGGGCATCACGCTCGGGCTCGGCGTCCGCGTCACCAAGGGCGACGCGACCGGCTACGCCTACTGCGAGGATCTGGCGTGGGAGAAGATGGCCCACGCCGCGAAGACGGCCGGCCAGATCGCGGTGGGCGGCGGGCACGCGCCGGTGGCGATCGCGGCGATGTCGCAGATCCCGATCCCGAGCTTCTATGCGGTGCCGACGCCGTCGATCGTGGTGCCCGCCCAGGACAAGCTCGCGCTGCTCCGGATCGCCGACAAGGCGGCCCGCGCATTCGACCCGCGGATCGTGAAAGTCGAGGCGTCGTTCGCCGAGAGCATCAAGGAGGTCCTGCTGTTCACGTCCGACGGCCGGACCGCCACCGACGTCCAGCCGCTCATGCGGTTCGGCGTGCGCGCGGTCGCCGAGGACCAGGGCAAGCGGCAGTCGGGATCAGGCGGCGGCGGTGGGCGCTATGGCCTCGAGTACTTCGCCGACGCGTCGCGCGACGCGGCCGCCCACGGTCGCGAAGCCGCGCGGATCGCGATCGCGATGCTCGACGCGCGCGATGCGCCGGCTGGCGAGATGCCCGTCGTGCTCGGCCCGGGGGACTCCGGCATCCTGCTGCACGAAGCTGTCGGGCACGGCCTCGAGGCCGACTTCAACCGCAAGGAGACGTCGAACTACTCCGGCCAGATCGGCAAGCAGGTCGCTTCGAAGCTGTGCACCGTCGTCGACGACGCCATGGTGGTCGGCTCGCGCGGCGCGATCAACGTCGACGACGAGGGCTACGCCGGCCAGACGAACACGCTGATCGAGAACGGCGTGCTCGTCGGCTACATCCACGACCGGCTGAGCGCCAAGCACTACGGCATCAAGCCAACGGGCAACGGGCGCCGCGAGTCGTTCCGCTCGATGCCGTTGCCGCGCATGACGAACACGTCGCTGCTCGGCGGACAGGATAACCCCGAGGACATCGTGAAGTCGGTGAAGCGCGGCATCTACGCCAAGCGGTTCTCCGGCGGCCAGGTCAACATCTCGAACGGCGACTTCCTGTTCTCGCTGACCGAGAGCTACCTCATCGAGGACGGCAAGCTGACGGCGCCGCTCAAGGGGGTCAACCTCATCGGCAACGGCCCCGAGATCCTGCGCCGCGTCGACATGCTGGGCTCGGACTTCGCACTCTCGGACGGCATCTGGACCTGCGGCAAGGACGGGCAGTCGGTGCCGGTCGGCGTCGGCACGCCGACGGTCCGCATCGCATCGATCACGGTTGGAGGCACGCAGGCATGAGCGCAGCGCGAACGATCCAGGGCCCGTCGGCGGGCGTGCAGGTGACGGAAGCCACGGTGAAGGAGCTCTGCGACATCGCGCAGCTCGCGGTCGAGCTCGCGAAGCGGGCAGGGGCCGAGCATGCCGAGGTGCTCGTCCGCGATGGCAGCGAGCTGACCGCGAAGGTGCGGCTCGGCCAGCCCGAGCTCGTGCAGGAAGCCGGGAGCCGCGCGCTGGGTCTGCGCGTGCTGCGCGGCGGCAAGCGTGCGGTCACGTACACGAGTGATCTGCGGCGCGAGGCGCTCGAGGCGCTGTGCGCCGAGACCGTCACGCTGGCTGACTTCGCCGAGGCCGACGAGTACGCGCTGCCGCCCGATCCGTCGCTGCTCGCGACGTCGATCCCCGAGCTCGATCTCTACGATCCCGCCGTCGCCGAGGTCGACGCGGCATGGGCGCTCAAGCAGGCGATCGCCGGCGAGGCCGCGGCCCGCAAGGCCGACGCGCGGGTGACGAACTCCGAGGGCGCCACGTGGTCGCGCGTGCTCGGGGCGACGTCGTTCGCGACGAGCGGCGGGTTCGTCGGTGGCTATCGCGGCAGCTACGCGTCGCTCGTGGTCGAGCCGCTGTGCGACGACACCACGGATCCGGGCAACCCGAAGAAGCGCAACGGCTACTGGTGGACGGCGTCGCGGTTCCTCGCGGAGCTCGAGGCGGCCGAGGCCATCGGGATCGAGGCCGCGCGTCGCACGACCGCGACGATCGGCTCGCGCAAGGTCGAGACCCAGGAGTGCGCGATCGTGTTCGACCCGGAGGTCGCGCGCTCGATCGTCGGGACGATCTTCTCGGTCGCGAACGGCTCGGCCTTCTGGCGCAAGTCGACGTACCTCGCCGGCAAGGAGGGCGAGCAGATCGCCTCGCCGCTGGTGACGATCACCGACGATCCGTTGATCCCGCGCGCCCCGGGCTCGCGGCCGTTCGATGGCGACGGCCTGCCGACCCGCAAGAACGGCGTCGTCGACAAGGGCGTGCTCGGGCCGGTCCTGTGCGACGTCTACAGCGCGCGCAAGCTCGGGCGACAGTCGTCGGGCTCGGCCGGGCGTGGGATCGGCGGCAACCCAGGCCCGACCACCTCGAACCTCGTGATGCAGGCTGGCACCATGAAGCGGGACGAGTTGCTCCGCCAGACCGGTCGCGGGCTCTACGTGACGAGCCTGATGGGCTTCGGCTTCAACCCCGTCACCGGCGACTTCTCGCGCGGCGCGGCGGGCTTCTGGATCGAGGGCGGCGAGCTGACGTTCCCGGTCAGCGAGATCACCATCGCCGCGAACTTCGACCAGATCCTGAAGCGTATCGATGCGGTGGCCGACGATCTCGAGCTCCGCAGCTCGACGGCGGCGCCCACGTTCCGGGTGTCCCACATGACGCTCGCCGGGTCCTCACGCGCAGCGGATTGATCGTTCCTTGATCGGTCGCGCGCGCAGGACGACTCCGCCCTACATGCGCGAAACCGTTGAAGGGTTCGCCGGCGTTTTGATTGACTCCAGGGGGTGTGGAGTGAAACGATCAAAGCGTGCCAGCCGTAGCGACGGCCGGGGGGCTACCCACACGTCTCGGCAAGTACGAGATCATGACGCCGCTTGCTGCGGGCGGCATGGCACGTATCTATATCGGCCGTGCGACCGGGATCGGTAGCTTCGAGCGGCACGTCGTCCTCAAGTTGATCACGCCCGAGCGGGCGAATGACACGACGGCGGTGCAGATGTTCCTGGACGAGGCGCGGCTCGCTGCCTCGCTCAACCACCAGAACGTCGCGCAGGTGTTCGAGGTCGGCGAGGACGCCGGCATCCACTACCTCGCCATGGAGTACGTCCATGGCCAGGACCTGCGGGCGCTGCTCGCGAAGGCCGGCAGCCAGGGCTCGCGGATCCCGCTCGAGCTCGCGCTCACCGTGGTCGCGGGTGCGGCGGCCGGGCTCAACCACGCCCACGAGCGGCGCGGCGCTGACGGCGTCTCGCTCGGCATCGTCCACCGCGACGTCTCGCCGTCGAACATCATGATCGGCTACGACGGCTCGGTGAAGCTGCTCGACTTCGGCATCGCGAAGGCGACGGCGCGCTCGGTCGAGACCCAGTCCGGGATCATCAAGGGCAAGTTCGCGTACATGGCGCCGGAGCAGTGCCGCGGGCGTGACGTCGATCGGCGCAGCGACGTGTTCTCGCTCGGCATCATCCTCTACGAGATCACGACCCAGCACCGCTGCTTCCGCGCGGACTCCGACTTCGACACGATGCACCGCATCGTCACCGGCGACGTGGTCCGTCCGACCCGGCTGATCCCGGGCTACCCGCCGGCGCTCGAGGCGATCGTCATGAAGGCGCTCGCGATCGACGTCAACCAGCGGTACCAGAGCGCGCACCAGCTGCTCGAGGCCACCGAAGCGTTCGCCGTCGCCACGCGGATGTCGCTCTCGACGATGTCGCTCGGGCGCTTCATGCGCGAGATGTTCGGCGAGCATCCCGAGCCGTGGCTGACCCAGCATCGCGCCAGCCCGCCGGTGGTCCCGAAGGAGAGCACGATCTCCAACACCAACGGCACCGGCAGCGAGCGCGTGCAGCTCCGCCGCGCGCCGACGAACCTGCCACTCGCCTCGGACTCCGAGTCCGGCCTCGATGCCGGCACCGTGCTCGACCTGCCAGGCTCGCCAGAGCTCGAGGATCACGACGCCGACTGGGATGCGAAGTCCTATCCGCCGACGCTGCAGCCGTCGTATGCGGCGGGGCCCACCGTGCCGCTGCCGCTGGTGGCACCGGCACTGACGGCGACCGAGCCGGTGCGCCGACCGACCCCACCCGCGCTGATGGCGACGCCGGCGGCGGCGGAGCCGTCGAGCATCGTCCCGATCCCGCTGCGCCCGGGCTCGCAGCCGCTGCCGCCTGCCAGCGCATTCGCACCCGGCCACGGCTCGGGCTCGGGGCCGTCCCACGCCTCGCACCCCGGCTATGCGACCCCGCTGGGGCTCGCGACGGGCGATCCCGCCTATCCGCGCCACGAGGCCTCAGGCGAGGTGGCGGAGGCGCTGCAGCTCAAGCCCAACCGACGGCCGCTGTTCATCGGGCTCGGCATCATCGCCGTGGGCACCGCGGTGTTGCTCGCGATGACCATCGGCGGCAGTGGCGAGAAGCTCGCGGCTCGCGAGAGCGCGGGCAGCGGGACGGGGCCGGCGGCCACCGAGATCATGACGGCGACCGCGCCCGACGCCGGCCCCGGCGAAGCTCTGGACGCGGGTGACCCCGACGAGCCGCCGATCGTCGATGAATCGATCAGCATCCGCGTGACGTCGGAGCCGCCGGGGGCGGACGTGCTGCTCGCCGGCAAGCCGATCGGGACGACGCCGCTCGACACCAAGATCAAGAAGAGCAACGGCCAGGCGATCCTGACCGTGCACCGCGGCGGCTACGAGGACGTCCAGACGAAGATCGATCTGAGCGGCGACTTCGAGAAGACGCTGACGCTCGAGAAGCTCGCGCCGGCGATCCCGAAAGATCCGGACGCGACCGGCGTCGATCCGACGCTGGCGAAGGATCCCGTCAAGGATCCGGTCCGGGACCGCCGCGACCCGAAGTCCACGCCGGTCAAGGACCCGGTGAAGGATCCGCGCAAGGATCCAAGAAAGGAGCCCAGGAAGGACCCGCCGAAGGATCCCGTGAAGGAGCCGATGAAAGATCCCGTGAAGGAGCCGATCAAGGAGCCCGCGAAGGACCCGAAGAAGCCGAGCTGTCAGCCGCCGGGCCAAATCGATCCGTTCGACCCGCGCCCGCAGTGCAAGTAGCTAGACGGTCATCTCGGGCACGTCACCGACCGTGCGCAGCGGCGCCGCGGAGGCCTTGACGATCTCCTCGACGGAGACGCCGGGTGCGCGCTCGCGCAGCGTCAGGCCCTCCGGGGTGACGTCGAGGACGGCAAGGTCGGTGACGATCGTGTGGACGCACGCGACGCCGGTCAGCGGCAGCGTGCACTCGGGCAGGATCTTCGAGGAGCCGTCCTTCGCGGTGTGATCCATCATCACGATGACGCGGCGGCTGCCGGCGACGAGGTCCATCGCGCCGCCCATGCCCTTGATCATCTTGCCGGGGATCATCCAGTTCGCGAGGTCGCCCTTCGCGGAGACCTCCATCGCGCCGAGCACGCTGACATCGACGTGGCCGCCGCGGATCATGGCGAATGACTGCGCCGAGTCGAAGAACGCGGAGCCGGCGATCGTCGTGACGGTCTGCTTGCCAGCGTTGATGAGGTCGGGATCCTCGTCGCCCTCGTACGGGAACGGGCCGATGCCGAGCAGGCCGTTCTCGGACTGCAGCACGACGTCCATCCCCGCGGGAATGAAGTTCGCGACCAGCGTCGGCATGCCGATGCCGAGGTTCACATAGAAGCCGTCCTGGAGCTCGGCGGCGACCCGGCGGGCCATCTGATCTCGGTCGAGACGCTTCATGACTGGGTCCTCGCCTTCCGCGTGGTGCGCTGCTCGATCGGCTTCTCGTAGCTCGTGCCCTGGAAGATCCGCTGCACGTAGATCGACGGCAGGTGCACGTGATCCGGATCGAGCGAGCCGACCGGGACCAGCTCCTCGACCTCGACGACGGTGATCTTGCCGGCCTGTGCGACGAGCGGGTTGAAGTTGCGCGACGTCTTGCGGAACACGAGGTTGCCCCAGGCGTCGCCTTTCCACGCCTTCACGATCGCGAAGTCACCGCGGATCGCCTGCTCGAGCACGCAGTGCTTGCCGCCGAGCTCGCGGGTCTCCTTGCCCTCCGCGACCTTGGTGCCGTAGCCGGTCGGCGTGTAGAACGCCTCGATGCCGGCGCCGCCCGCGCGCAGCCGCTCGGCGAGCGTGCCCTGCGGGCAGAGCTCGACCTCGAGCTGGCCCGACAGGAACTGCTGCTCGAAGATCTTGTTCTCGCCCACGTAGGAGCTGACCATCCGCTTGACCTGGCCCTGCGCGAGCAGGACGCCGAGGCCCTTCTCGGTGGTGCCGCAGTTGTTCGACACGATCGTCAGGTCCTTGACCTGGCGCCGGGCGAGCTCGCGGATGCAGTTCTCGGGGTTGCCCGACAGGCCGAAGCCGCCGGCGAGGATGACGGCGCCGTCGGCGACGTCATGCAGCGCCGCCTGCGCGTCCGGGTAGACCTTGTTCATCGGAGGTATGCTTACCCCGACCGCGATGCCGATCATCACGTTGACCACCGATTTCGGCACGCGCGACGGCTACGTCGGCGCCGTCAAGGGTGTGCTCGCGCGGCTGGCCGGCGACGCGACCGTCGTCGATCTCGCGCACGACGTCCCGCGCGGCGACATCGCCCACGCCGCGTGGGTGCTCGCGACCGCGACGCGGGAGTTCCCGTACGGGACGATCCACGTGGTCGTCGTCGATTCGGGGGTCGGCGGCGAGCGCCCGGAGGTCATCGCCTCGGTCGATCGGCAGTGGTACGTCGGGCCCGACAACGGCGTCTTCGCGTACGTCGCGGATCGGCTGTGCGACGCGTGGGCGATCGAGTCCCCTCAGTTCCGCGCGAAACGCCCGAGCCGCACCTTCCATGGCCGGGACGTGTTCGCGCCGGCGGCCGCGGCGCTGGCGCGCGGCGTCGATGCACACCTCGCCGGATCGCACGTGCGGCTGACCGGCATGCTGCCGTGGGGCGCGCGGGCGCGCGGGCAGGGCCGCGTCGTCCACATCGATCACTACGGCAACCTGGTGACCGACCTGCCGCCCGGCGAAGCCGGCGACGCGATCAGCATCATCGGCCACACGCTGCCGATCGTCAGCACGTACGAGGATGTCGCCCCGGGCGAGCTGCTGGCGTACGTCGGATCGGCTCGCACGATCGAGATCGCCGTGCGAGAGGGGCGCGCGGACACCCGCCTCGACGTCGGCCGGGGTACCCTCCTCGTCCCCGCAGGCGCCGGAGAGCCGTACCGATGACCACGAAGCATGGCGATATCGTCGAACTCGAAGTAACGGCGCTCGCCGCTGGTGGTGACGGGGTCGCGCGCGATGCCGACGGCCGCGTGACGTTCGTGCCGCGCACCGCGCCCGGCGACAAGGTGCGAGCGCGCATCGTGCGGGCGACCTCGTCGCTCGCGCGCGCCGACCTGCTCGAGGTGCTGCACGCGTCGCCCGCGCGCGTCGAGCCGCCGTGTCCACACTTCCGCGAGGGCTGCGGCGGTTGCCAGTGGCAGCACGTGTCACGGCCCGAGCAGCTGCTCGCGAAGCAGTCGATCGTCGGCGGCGCGCTCCGCAAGCTCGAGGGCGTCACCCTGCATCCGATCGCGGATCCGGCGCCGCCGTATGGCTGGCGGCGGCGCGCGCGGTTCCACGTCATGGGCGGTCACGTCGGCCTGTATCGCGAGAACACGAACAAGCTGCTGCCGATCGCGCACTGCCCGCAGCTCGAGCCGAAGCTCGACATCGCGCTCGGACAGGTCGCCGCGTCGTCGCCGCCGGATGGCGAGCTCGCGCTGGCGGTCGGGCATCGCGGCGATGTCGCGATCGGGACGCAGCGCGCGTGGAAGGGCGCCGACA
>JALZOI010000006.1 GCA_030857245.1 Myxococcota bacterium | reverse complement strand
CCCGGGATCCGGCCGCTGATCGAGGGTGACCTCGGAGAGGCCCGCCGCCTCGACCGCACCGCGAACCGGCTCGCGGAGGAGCTCGAGGCCGCCGGTGACACCCTCGCGCAGGCCGCGATCGAGAAGCTCTACCTCGACACCCGCAAGGTGCTCGACAAGGCGAAGCTCGGGAAGATCGACGCGATCATCGGCCAGAAGCGCAAGCTCGACATCGAGGTCCAGGACCTCGCCGCGGGCCGGTTCCCCGCGGAGCTGATCGGCCGGATGTGGAACGCGAGCATGATCGGCGACGACGAGGAGTTCTGGCCCTGGCAAGGCGAGTACTGGGCGGACGAGTACGAGGGGTGGCGGTGATGGCGAGGCGCTGGAAGCCCGGCCGCGGCACCGCGCTGGCCACCGCCCTCGGCGCGCTGCTGCTCGCCCCCGCGATCGCGGCCGCGCAGGCGCGCGAGCTCCAGGTGACGCGCGGCCCGGCCTCGGAGCTCTACATCCGCAAGCGGCCGCCGGCGCCGGAGGCGCCCGTGCTGTCGCAGGAGCTCAAGGACCTCCTCGTCACCACCGAGAAGCGGCGCGACGACAAGCGGATCGAGGCGATCGGCCTGCTCCGCGGGTTCCTGAACAGCAAGCCGACCGGTGAGGCGAAGGCCGAGGGTCTGTTCAAGCTCGCCGAGCTGCTGTGGGAGGAGAGCCGCCGCACGTACCTCGTGCGGATGGACGAGTTCGGCCGCGCCGTCGAGAAGTGCGCGCAGAAGCAGGGCAACTGCCCGCAGCCCGTCGAGCCTCGCATCGAGCTCAAGGAGGCCGAGGCGCTGTACCGCGAGCTCCACGCCAAGCACCCCGACTTCCGGCGGATGGACCTCGTGACCTACCTCATCGGGTTCGCGGCGAAGGAGGACAACCGCGAGGACGAGGCGATGGCGCGGTTCCAGGAGGTCATCACGAAGCACCCGACGTCGTCGCTCCACGGCGACGCCTGGATGATGGTCGGCGAGCACCACTTCGCCGCGGCGAACTGGACGAAGGCGCGCGACGCCTACAAGAACATCAGCGACTCCGCCGCGACGAGCGACCTCGCGACGTTCAAGATCGCGTGGTGCGAGTGGAAGCTCGGCAATCCGATCCAGGCGGCGAAGGACTTCAAGCGCGTGCTCGACAAGGCCGTCGCGGCCGAGCGCAGCGGCTCCGCGGCCCAGCGCCGGCGCAGCGCGTCGCTGCGCGACGAGGCGCTCGAGTACCTCGTCGTCGTGTTCACCGAGGATCGCTCGGTGTCGGCCAAGGAGGTCTTCGACTTCCTCGCGTCGATCGGCGGCGAGCAGTACTCGCGTGACGTCCTGCTCCGCGTGGCCGAGAGCTACGGCGCGCAGACGGAGTGGGACCGCAGCAACGAGGCGTACCGGTTCCTGATCAAGATGGATCCCGAGTCGATCAAGGCCGCCGAGTACCAGCGCGACATCATCGGCAACTGGAACAGCGCGCTCGACGTCGACCAGGCGCAGGACGAGATCAAGGTCCTGCTCGAGGGCTACGGCCCGAACACGGCGTGGGCGAAGGCGCAGAAGAACCGCGAGGCCCTCGCCCGCTCGCTCGAGGTCACCGAGGAGCTCGTACGCACCACGGCGACGACCATCCACGGCGAGGCGCAGCGCCGCGAGAAGGCCGACAAGAAGGCCGACGTCGCGCTCTACGGCCGGGCCGCCGCGGCGTACGCCGACTACCTCGTCGCGTTCGGCTCCGCGAAGCATGGCGGCACCGGCGAGCGCGCGAAGGCGATGCACGCGCAGGCCGTGGAGATCCGCTACTACCGGGCCGACATCCTGTTCTTCAAGCTCGGCAAGACCGAGGAGGCCGGCGACGAGTACCTCGCCGTGGGCAAGACCGCGCCGGTCGGCAAGCTCCACAAGGACGCGCTCAAGAATGCGATGGACGCGTACGAGAAGGCGCGTCCGAAGGACACCGCCGGCCGGGCCAAGTACTACCCGGTCGACAAGAAGTTCGGCGAGGCGATCGACCTGTACGCCACGCTGTTCCAGGACGACCCGTCGATCGTCGGCGTGATCTTCAAGAACGGCCAGATGTTCTTCGACTACGGCGAGTACGACGAGGCGATCAAGCGGTTCGGCGTGATCGTCACGAAGTACCCGAAGGATCCGAACGCCGGCCCCGCCGGTGACCGCATCCTGTCGGCGCTCAACAAGGCGCAGGACTACGAGAACATCGAGAACTGGGCGCGCAAGCTGAAGACGGCGCCGTCGTTCGCCGGCAAGGAGCAGCAGGACCGGCTGTCGCGGCTGATCGTCGAGTCGATCCAGAAGAGTGGCGACAAGTACGCCGAGGCCGGCAAGTACGAGCAGGCGGCGACGTTCTACCTGCGCGTCCCGAAGGAGACCGGCGACAGCAAGCTCGCGGCGCAGGCGCTGATGAACGCCGGCGTGATGTACGAGAAGGCCAAGCTCCCCGAGCGCGCCGCGGATATCTACCTCGATCTCGCCGAGAAGTACGGCGAGAAGAACCCAGAGCTCGGCGAGAAGGCCGCGTTCTCGGCGGGCCAGGTCTACGAGAAGGTCATCTACTACGACCGCGCGGCGAAGGCGTACGAGCTGGTGTGGGCGAAGTTCCGGACCGGCACGAAGTCCGCCGACGCGCTGTTCAACGCCGGCCTGCTCCGCCAGGCACTCGGCCAGAACAAGGAAGCGATCGCGCACTACCAGGAGTACGCGAAGAAGTTCCGCGAGCGCAAAGACGCACCCGACGTGGCGTTCAACATCGGCGTCGTCTACGAGAGCGCCGGGGACGAGGGCCCCGCGTACAAGGCGTACGCCGACTACGCGCGGGTCTACCGCTCGAGCGGCAAGCGGATCGTCGAGGCGTGGACGCGCGCGGGCCGGATGTCGCTGCGGCTCGGCCAGTTCAAGCGCGCGAAAGAGGAGCTCGTCACCGCGCAGAAGCTGTGGAAGGCCTCCGCCGGCAAGGACAAGCAACTCGGCACGACGTGGGCCGCCGAGGCGCGCTACCACGAGGGCGAGCTGCTGTTCCGCGAGTACGAGAAGGTCACGCTCGACGTGCCGCCGGCGAAGCTCGAGAAGGCGCTCAGGTCGAAGAGCAAGCTCCTCGCCGACGCCGAGCAGCTCTATGGCTCGGTGATCGACTACCAGGATCTCAAGTGGGCGACCGCGGCGCTCTACCGCATCGGCCAGGTCTACGACGGCTTCGCCGAGTCGCTCGTCAACGCCTCGACGCCGAAGGGCCTGACGCCCGAGCAGGCGCAGGCCTATCGCGACGCGCTCGATGTCTACGTCGTCGACATCCAGGGCAAGGCCGTCGAGCTGTTCACGACGGGGTACCAGAAGGCGATCCAGATGCAGGTCTACGACGAGTACACCGCGAAGATCCGCGAGGCGCTCGGTCGGATCGCCGCCGACAAGTTCCCGCCCGAGCGCGAGTCGCGGAGCAAGGAGCGGATCGGCGATCGTCCACCCATGCCCGAGCTCGTGAAGGAGATCGCGCGATGAGCCGCGGCGTGCTCGGCCGGATCGCGCTCGTCGGCCTCGTGCTCGCCGGCGTCATCCTCGCGGGCTGCGGAGGCGGTAGCGCGGCCGGCCGGATCGGCCCGCAGGGTCGCAAGGTCAACCGGCTCGATCCCGTGAACCCGAAGGCCGTGAAGGAGTTCGAGGCCGCGATGCGCGCGCTGCGGCTCGGCGGGCCCGAGGCCAGCGAGACGGCGAAGGCGCGGCTCAAGGCGGCGCTCGAGATCGATCCGAAGCTGTGGGAGGCGTGGCACGACCTCGGCGTCATCCACTACAGGGATGGCGAGGACGGCGAGGCGATCACCGCGTTCGGCAAGGCGCTCGGCATCATCGGCGGGCACACGCCGACCCTGCTCGCGCGCGCCGAGGCCCACCGCCGCGCGAACCACAAGAAGGAGGCGCGCAACGACTACGAGGCGGCGCTGCGCGGCACCGACGAGGACGATCCCAACCGGCGGGACGCGGCCGCGCGACTCGCATCGCTGCTCCGCGATGCCGGCGACTACGACGATGCGGTCGCCGTGCTCCGCGAGACCGTGCGCATCTCCGGGGTGAGCGCGCGGATCTACACCGAGCTCGGCCTCATCTACATCCAGCAGAAGCGGTTCGAGCTCGCGAACCTCGTGCTCGCGAAGGCGGTCGAGCTCGACACCGGCGAGCAGAAGGATCCGGCGATCTACAACGCGCTCGCGCTGCTGGCGCTCCGCCAGGGCCGCGCCCAGGAGGCCTTCGAGCGCTTCGACTACGCGGCCTCCCTCGACGCCACCTACATCGACGCGCGGTTCAACAAGGCGTCGGTGCTGCTCGACGCCGGCGACTACGCGCGCGCCAAGGTCGAGCTCGCGGCGATTGTCGAAAAGCGAACCGACGACTACGCGGCGCAGGTCGCGCTCGGTGTCGCGCACCGCGGACTCAACGAACACAAAGAGGCAGCGAAGACGTGGGACCGTGTCATCAAGGAGGCACCGCGGCGCAGCACGCCGCGAGCCGATGCCATGTTCAACGTCGCACTCCTCAAGCTCGACTTCCTCGAGGACGCGGTCGGCGGCAAGGCCGACCTGGACCGCTACCTGCAAGAAGCCCCGACGAGCCACTCCCGGCGGCAGGCAGCAGAAGAGAAACGGAAGGAGCTCGGCAAATGAAGATGAGGGTCACGACCCCCTCGTGGGGGCGAGCAGCCGCACGTGCCGTCGCACTGGTGTGCGCGCTCGGCGTACCCGCAGCCGCCCAGCCGAAGCCGCCCGCGACGCCTGACAAGCCGGCGAAGGCCGATGCCGGGACACCCGCCGCGACGCCCGCGAGGAAGGGCCCGATCAAGGAGCAGAACTTCAACTTCGATGGGCTCGGGCTCGCCGGCCGCACCCGCTCGCCGCAGCTGCTGTACTTCCTCGAGCGCGCGAACGAGGAGCTCGAGCGCGCGAGCCTCGAGAAGCGGTCGTTCATCCCGCACCTGGTGCGGACGGTGGAGGACGAAGCCTTGTGAGCACGGTCGCGCTCCGCACGGCGCTGATCTGGCACGACGAGGTCATGAGTGATGTCGTGGTCGAGAAGCCCACGAAGATCACGCTCGGCAAGTCCGGCAAGGCGACGTTCGTCGTGCCGGACGTCGGCCTGCCCGCGGGGTTCGCGATCGTCCGTCCCGGGAACCGCGGTTATTTGCTCACGCTCGGCGAGCGGATGCGCGGCACGATCTGCATCGATGGCGAGCAGCGCAAGGTCGAGGACTTCGTGCGGCGCGGCGGCGAAGGCGATCACCAGAGCGGCTTCCGCGCGACCCCGATCAGCGGCCGCGACTGGGGCGTGATCGAGCTCGACGAGACCGGCGACACCAAGCTGTTCTTCCAGTTCGTGCCCCTCGACGAGGCCCCGCAGTTCTTCACGCCGAAGGTGATCGCCAGCGGCGTGACCGGCTACCTCCTGGCGTGCGCGACGCTCACGTTGATGTGGTGGAACCAGGGCCACCAGCTCGACGAGGCGGTGTTCCGCGGCGCCGGCATCGCCACCCTGGCGCTGATCGCGGCGAGCATGGTCTGGTCGATCCTGCGACAGGACAGCGAGGCCAAGGCGTCCCTCGCGTTCTCGATCGCGCTGCATGGCGCCCTGCTCTACACGACGTTCGCGCTCTACGACGCTCAGGATCCGTTCGTGTGGCCCGGGCCGCGCGCGATGACCGGCAACTACCTGGTGACCCGGCTCGAGCCCGAGGTGCCACCCGAGCCCGACAAGGCGACGGTGGGTCAGGTCAACAAGCAGGAAGCGGCGGCGAAGAGCGACACGCCGAAGCACATCAAGACCGCGACGAAGGGGGCCGAGGGCGCCTCCGGCGGCAAGGGCGACGAGGAGCGCGCGCGCGACAAGGACGCGAAGGACGTGCCGCCCGAGCCACCCAAGGTTGCGCTGTTCACCGACAACAACAAGCGGATCCTCGACAACCTCGTCGCCGACGCGTCGCCCACGAGCCTTGGCAAGTTCCTCGGGATCAAGGACGACAAGACGTCGCGCGGCGCGCTGGGCTACGGCCAGGGCGGCGGCACCGGCGTTGGCAACGAGCTCGGCGGGCGAGGCACCAAGGGCGGCAGCAAGGGCAGCGGCACCGGCGGCGGCGGCAACGCCGAGGGTGACTTCAAGTCGGGCCCTGGCAAGATCGACACCGGCAAGGAGCGCCCCGGCGGCACGTGCGTCGGGCCGAACTGCGCGGGGTCGGGCCCCAAGGAGGTCAAGGTCGCGATCGCGACGGGCACCGGGGACTTCGGCGGCTACACCGAGGACGAGATCAACCGCGTCGTGAAGGCGCGCTCGGGCGTGTTCCGCGCCTGCTACCAGAAGGAGCTCAACCGCTCCCCCGGCATCGGGGGCAAGCTCGTCGTGCGCTTCAAGATCGGCGCGGATGGCTCGGTACAGAGCGCGGCCAACGCCGCCGGCAGCTCCCTGTCCAACGAGGCAGTCGAGAGCTGCGTCAAGTCGAACGTGATGCGCCTCAAGTTCCCGCCGAAGGGCGCGATCGCGAACGTCACCTATCCCTTCGTGTTCTCGCAGGGAGGCTAAGCCATGCCGCGCGACCCCCGCTCCGTCCTCGTGCTCCTGACGTCCATGCTCATGCTCGGCCCGGCCCTCGGGGCCTGCACGAACGATCCCCTCTACCTCCCCGGCGCGCTGCAGCTCACCGCCGGCGGTGATGACGGCATGGGCGGCGTCACGGTCGCGACGGCGAGGCACACGCTGCCGATCAAGACGGAGACGTCGCTCGATGCGCGCGAGCGCGGGATCCGGACCGCTGCGCTGATGGTCGACGTCCCGTACGTCAAGGTCGGAGATCTCGAGGTCTCGGTCGAGTGGTCGATCCGCAACCTGACCGACACCCCCGGCGAGGCACGGGTCCAGCTCAACGGTGCCAACGAGGTGATCGGCTACGACCCCGGCCTGCTCGCGGTCGGCCTCGACGAGGACGATCCGCAGCCGCCGGGCCTGGAGGGCGACGTCCCGATCCGCGTGCCCGCGGGCAGCGCGGTCACCGGGCTGTTCCGCGAGGACCAGCTGCGCGAGGCGTCGATCGACCTCGACCAGATCACGCGCGGCAACGTCAACCCGTTCCGCGCGACCCTGACGGTCAGCAAGAACGTGGTGGCGTTCCCGGAGCTCACGCCGCAGACCTACGACGCGAACGGCGAGCCGCTGCCGCAGAGCGAGACCGGCGTGACCTACCCGCGCGAGGCGTTCCGCCAGATCGTCCGTATCGATCTCGTCTTCAAGCCCGATCGGGAGATGGAGCTGTCCTACACGATCCGGGTCCGCGATGTCCGCGGCATCATGCACGAGCTCCTCGACGCCGCCGTCGAGCAGGCGCCCGGCGAGCTCACGGTGTTCGCGCCTGGCACGTACACACCCGCGCCGCCCTGAGCTACGATGCGCGACGGGATGGGTCGCTTCGCGTTCAGGCTGCTCGCGCTCGCGGCGTGGGGCGCCGCCGTGACCCCGACCGTCGCCCACGCCCGCCCAGCCTCGACGGGGTGGTACGCCGAGGGTGGCTTCGGTGCGGTCACGTTCCTGCCCGCCGCGTCGAGCAGCACGAACACGGGTCCATCGATCAACCTGCGCGTCGGTCGCGACCTGGTCAGCTGGTTCTCGTTCGGCCTCAGCTTCGCGGCGTCGAGCCACGAGGCGACGGTCCCGGCGCCTCCCGAGGGCGAGTGGTTCCAGCTCTACCGCGGCGGTGCGGACGCGCGCCTCGGCGGTCGGGTGGATCGGATCGCGCTGTTCGTCGAGGGCGGCGCGACGATCGCGCTGATCTCGTCGAACATCCTCGGCAAGGTGATGATCACCGAGCCCGGCGAGAGCTTCGCGCTCGCGTTCCACGCCGGCGGCGGCCTCGAGTACCAGCTCGAGAACCGGCATTACGCGTTCGGCGCCGCGATCGATGCCTTCCTGATCCCGCAGTTCGATGCCACCAAGGCCGTCGATAGCCGGCTCTATCTCCGCTACACGTACTAGCGCTCCCGCGGTCGCCCGCCGCTGCTCGTCGTGCTTGATCCGCGGGCGGCGGCGTGGCCTGATCGAGGGTCCATGCGACCCGCAGCCCTCCTCGGCGCCCTCGCCACGCTCGCGCTCGGCGCGCTCGGCACCCTCGGCACGCTCGGCTGCGGTGGCTCGTCCCCCGCGGGCGGTGGGGATGACACCCCCGACGCCGCACCGCCGTTCGTCGTCACCGATCCGACGGACGCCGACGACGACGGCATCCCCGAGGAGCTCGAGGACTACCTGATGGCGCGGTTCGGCCCCGAGCTCCGGCTCGCCCCGGACGGCATCGACGGCGCGCGCCCGGCGAACGTCGACTGGTACCTGCCGAAGGTCCGCCTGCGCTTCGATCATGCGGGCTGCCCCGATGACTCGGCGAACCTGCTCGATGTCGGCGCGATCACGTTCGACAAGCTGTACGACCAGACCCACTACACGAAGGCCACCGGCACCGGCCTGTGCCGCCACAACGACCAGCCCGCCGATCTCCGCGATGCCCGCAAGCGGCACCTCGAGTTCTTCCTGCAGGCCGAGAACGACGGGCTCGTGCATCCCGGCATCCCGGCAACGCGGCAGGCGGAGTGGCGGGCGTACGTCCAGGTCCGGCCGAGCAGCTACGTCCGCGCCGATGGCACCGCGGCCGCCTACGATCTGCAGGTCTGGTACTTCTTCGCGTACAACGACAACATCGCGACCGCGAACCACGAGGGCGACTGGGAGCACATGACGATCTCGATCACCGCCGACTACACGGTCGCGTCGGTGTTCTACGCGACCCACGACGACGGCCACCGGATCGATGATCTCGCGAAGCTCAGCTGGGTCGGCGAGCACGTCGTCGGCTACGTCGCCGACGGTAGCCACGCGACCTACGAGTCCGCTGGTGATCACCCGGGCCCGGTCGTCGCCGATCACTGCTACGAGGGCGGCCCGGCGTGGACGACGTGGACCAACTTCGTCAACCTCGGCGACCTCGGCCACGTGCTGAACGGCCAGACCTGGGCGCGCTACGGCGGCCGCTGGGGCGAGGTCGGCGAGACCAGCTTCACGTCGGGACCGCCCGGCCCGATGTTCCAGCGCAGCTGGGACACCGCGACCGAGTACTGACGCTACCGCAGCGCGCGCTTGCCGGAGCCGATCAGCTCGAGCAGCCCGCGCCGGAACGGCGCCTTCGCGTCGAGCATCCCGATCACCGCGGCGGCGCCGAGTCGCTGGCGCCACATCAGGAGCACGCGGGCGTGCAGCGCCACACCGCCAGCCGCGAGCACGCGGCCCGTCGCCTCGGCGAGGTCGCGCGCGTAGTCGGCGGACCAGTGGAAGTCGCCGTGGGTCGCGAGCGGCGCGGCGAGCACGCGCTCCCAGTCGCGGTGCGCGTTGGTGGCGAGCATGTCGGCGCGCAGCAGCAGGCCCGCCTTCGCGAGGCCCATGCGGAAGCGCTCCGCGGCAGAGGCCAGGTCGTCGTCGAGCAAGCTCCACCACAGCTCGCGGTCGGCGGCGCGGACCTCCTCGGGCAACTCGAGCGAGCAGCCGAAGTCGAGGCACCACACGAGCGCGTGGCCATCCGGCTGCTCCTCGACCAGGAAGTTCCCCGGATTCGGGTCCGCATTGACGAGCCGGTGGAGGATCGGCGACGCCCACACGAACTGGTAGATCGCGAGTGCCGCCTGGCGCCGCAGGTCGAGCGACCCGCTCGCCGCGACCTCGACGATCGACTTCCCCCGCGCGCGGGTCATCGTCAGCACGCGCCCCGTCGACAGCTCCTCGATCACGCGCGGGAACCGCAGCATCTTGTGATCGGCCCACGCCGCCGCGAACCGCTGCTGCGCGGCGGCCTCCGCGCGGTAGTCGAGCTCGCCCCGCACGGCATCGCCGAGCGCGCGCAGCGACTCCGCGTCGAGGCTGCGCCCGATCTCCGAGCCCGCGAGCTTGCGGACGAACGCCGCATCGTCGAGGTCCGCGCGCAGCGCGTCGGCGACGCCGGGGTACTGCACCTTGACGACGACGTCGGTGCCGTCGTGCAGGCTGGCCGCGTGGACCTGCCCGATCGACGCGGACGCCAGCGGCGACGGATCCCAGTGCCCGAACAGCGCCTGCGGCGCCTGCCCGAGATCCTCCTCGATGACCTTGGTGATCGCGCCCGTCGACACCGCGGGCGCGTGGTCCCACAGCCCCCCGAGCACCTGCCGCGAGGCCTGGGTCGCGCCGCTCCGGCTGCCGAACGACGCGCCCGGATCGTACGCGGCGAGCTGCGCCACCTTCGCGAGGCCACCCTTGAGCCGACCGGCCTGGGCCGCGAGGACGCGCGCCGCCTCCTCGTCGGGGAGGTGATCGTCGTCGTCAGAGCCACTCGGGTCGGTCGTCACGATCTGCTTCGCACGTGCCCACAGGCGCGCCCAGCCGACCCGACGCTCCGCACGCTTGCGCTCGTCGCTCATCACTCACCGCCCAGCATCGGCATGCGGACCGGTCCGGACTCGTCGCTCCAGAACAGCTCGACCCGGTTCTTGCCGGTCTTCTTCGCACGGTACAGCGCCCGGTCCGCGCGCCGAACGAGGTCCTCACCATCGGCAGCCTTGCTCTCGGGATACGACGCGATCCCGAACGAGGCCGTCACCGAGAGCACCATCGGCGGCTCGGAGTCGGTGGTGACGCGGATGTCGGCGATGGCGGCGCGGATGCGCTCGCCGACGTTGTACGCAGCCACCATCTCGGTCCGCGGCAGGATCAGCGCGATCTCCTCGCCGCCATAGCGCGCCGCGGTATCGACGCCACGCATCTGGGCCTTCACCGAGCTCGCGATCGCGCGCAGCACGCGGTCGCCGATCAGATGCCCGTGGTCGTCATTGAGCTTCTTGAAGTCGTCGACGTCCATCATCACGACCGAGAACGGCGTCTTGTAGCGTCGCGAGCGCTCGATCTCCTCGTCGATGCGCGCGTCGAAGTAGCGGCGCATGAACAGGCCCGTCAGCCCATCCACCATCGCGAGCTCGTAGAGATGCGCGTTCTGGAGCGCTGCCGCGATCTGGAGGGCGAGCGACTCGAGCAGGCGCTGGTGATCCTCCCGGAACGCGGCCTCGCGCGACGACTGCACCGCGACCACGCCATCGCAGCCGCCGTACATGAACAGCGGCACGCCGAGCCACGAGCGGATCCCCTGGGTGCCATCGGAGTCCAGCGCGACGTCCGCGTGCGCGAGGTCGTCGATGCGCCGGGAGATCCCACGCGTCATCACCCAGCCCGCGGCGCCCTCGCCCTCCGTCATCGGCTGGCGGAAGAAGCGATCACTCAGGCGGTCGTAGCCGTCGAGGACGAAGCCCTGCTCGCCGCCCGCGCGCCGGTGCACCAGCACGATCGCCTCCGCCTCGGGAATCGCCTTGCAGGTCTCGCGCGCCACCGCATCGACGAGCTCCTCGAGCTGCAACGACGCCGACAGCCGGCGCGCCGTCGCATTGAGGATCTCGAGATCGTGGACGCGCTCCTCGAGCTGCGTCTGCGCACGCGACAGCCGCGAGAACACGAGGTTGATCAGCAAGTAGGTCAGCGACAGCAGCATGAACCCGAGCGGCTGGTCGGGATCGTAGAGCAGGACGAGCACCACGCCGATCGGCATCAGCGATGCCTCCGCGATGATGCCGGGCAGCGCGAGGTCGGTGATGTACGTGCGCCAGCTCCGGCCGAGCAGGCGCAGGCGCACGCCCTGGATCGCGTAGTGCGTGACGAGCAGCAGCGACGCGATGGCCACGACGCGGTACGCGACGTCGACCGCGTCGGGACGACCGGTGATCGGATGGATGGCGCCGAAGGCCCAGCCGCACAGCACCACGAGGCCGCCCGACATCCCGCCGAAGTAGAGGACGTAGCCAAGCTCCGAGAACCACGCCCCGGGCTCGACCTGGCGCTGCTTGCGCGCGACGTAGAGGCGGACCGACGCGTCGATGGTGAGCGCCAGCGCGACGAGCCGGCCGGCGCCGACCGACCCGACGCAGACGGCCGCCGCGACGTAGTACGCGGAGTCGAGCGAGAGCACCGTGCCCTCGACGAGCCGGAACGCGAGCGCGCGCGCTGCGAGGATCACGATCACGAACAGCGCGATCCACGGCGTCGCCGTCAGCTCCGTAGCGGGCAGCAGGTTCGCAGCGGGCAACCCGAGGACGACGCCCCAGCCCAGCAGGCCCAGCGCGATCGTGAACCAGCGTGCCACCCCGGGTACTTATCCTACTTGCCGGCCCGAAAGCCGACCGACAAGCTCGCGGCCCTCAACAAAGGAGGGCTGAAGAGGCTGCAGAAACGGCGGCCGAACCTGCTCGAATCGCGGGAGCCCAGCTGCCGGAGCCGGCCGGTACAAAAGCAAACGACCCAACCAGGGCAAACCTGGAAGGGTCGTTGGGGGTCGAGGGGTTGGGTAGTTCGTTTAGATGTCGATGATCATCACGCCGCGGTCGCTCTCCTCGCGGGGTGGTGTCACCGTGGGGCGCGGCCCGGTATCGCGAGGTCGGGGAACAGGCATTTCTGCATGCCCGCGCTCCTGCTCGCGACGCTTCTCCTCTTCCTTCTTGAGGATCTCTTCGATAATCCAGGGATCCAGCATGGCGGACCGCCTTTCGCGGGTCGGAGTACCTGAACGGTGCAGCCTAACTAAAGATCTCTACGTAGCTCCTGCCCTATCCTGGTGCAACCTGCGGGCCCTTCAGTTACTTGCCCGCTTGCTCATTCTAACGCATCGGAATTAGCGAGGCTGCACGTAGCGCAGGCGATCTTGTCACCCTGCGAGATCACTCACACTGCGTAGGGATCGAGGCATCACCAGGGTCCGCCGACCTCACTAACGCAGGACGTCGTCGCCCGAGCTCCAGCACCGTCGCAGGGTTGCAGCAGCGCCGCTCACCTTGACCTTTTTGCGAGGTGGGTGACGAGTTACGCGCCTGACAGATCGTGCAGGTGGGCAAAACCATACAGCGGGTGCCCGGCCTGGTCAGGCATCTCCGCACCACCGGGGCGCCCGGTCCCATCCGACACGTCGGATCACGTCGGATGCCTCGCTGGGATCAGTTATCGAGGTCCTTGAGCTTCCAGGCGCCGTCCTCGCGTACGAAGGTCACCGTGAAGCGATCTCCGTAGCTCATCCGCGCATCGTTGCCGCGCTCGACGATCGCCTCGTCCACGTTCGCCTCGAGCGTGTTGATGAGGTTCTCCATCTGCTCCCGGGAGGGGCCGGTGAACTGCGCCTTCATCTTCGCGGGATCCATCTTCTCCCGGTACATGGTCGGGACGAACCGCAGCATCACGTCCCAGCGCTCGAGCCGGTAGGCCCGGAGGAAACCTCGGAGGGCATTGCGCGGCGTCGACTGGTCGTAGAATGCGAGGGGATTGGCGGCGATCCGCCAGCGGCCATTGTCCTGCACGAGCAGCATCCGATCGCCGAGGCCGTACTCGAACTCCGCAGAGACCTCGAGGCTGCCCTTCTTGCCGCGCAGCCGATCGGCGGTCTCGTCGACCTCGCGCGGGTTGTCTCGCATCATCCGCACGTAGTCGTCGCGCGAGACCTTGCCGCGGAAGCTCGACGACATCAGCTCGTAGGCCGCGCTGAAGTCGCGGTTCTTGAGCGCACGGCCGTAGTTGTCGAGGGTCTGGCTGGGGCCCTGGTTGCGGCCACACGCCGCGGTGACCGTGGTGGCCACGAGAGCGAGGCATAACAGGGCACGCATTCGCTAGCGGTTATAGCGAACGCCCGGAGGTCTCGCCACCGGGAGCCCGCGGTTCGGCGTCCAGGCGCGTGGCGCGGGCCCCCGCACGATCCGCCGCGAAGCTCCGCGTCGCGATCGCCATGGCGACCGCGGCGACGAGGAGCACGCCCGTCGGGACCCACATCGCATGGTGCAGGGATGTCCACTCGGAGACCTGCCCGATCACCCACGACGAGGGCGCCGTCCCGATCATGTGCATCGTGAAGATCACGAGGCCCTGGGCGGCGACCGTGCGCCGGCGCGGCGCGAGGTCGTCGACCGTGGCGGCCATCGGCGCGTGGTACCAGGAGATGAAGAACAGGGTGGCGATGCCGGCGACGTCGAGCGCGATGCCCTTCGGGAGCAGGATCGCGATCGTCGCGCAGGGCGCGGTCAACGCCATGCCGATGACGATGGTCCACAGGCGCCCGGCCGCGAACCGCTTGCCGAGGATGTCCGAGACGCGGCCGCCGACGAGGATGCCGGTGAGGCCCCCGCACAGCGAGAGTGCGAGCAGCGTCGTCGCCTCGCCGTCCGTCATCCCCTTGTCGCGGACGAGGAACTCCTTGAGCCACGCGTTGTAGCCGCCGGCCGAGAACGCCATCGCGGTGGTAGCGACGATCAACCAGCGCAGGGTCGGGATCCGCAGCAGCACCCGCGCATCGGCGATGAAGTTCCGCAGCATCGCGCGCAGCGAGCGCAGGTCGGTCTGGATCCCCGTGAGGCTCGCCGCGCTGCGATCGCGCTCGGGCACGGGCAGCGCCGCCATCAGCGCCGCGAGCACGAGGCCGGGCAGCGCGAGCACGATGACCACGGCCGGAAAGCCGACCGCCATGCCGGTGGCGAAGCCGACGACGCCGCCGAGGAACAGCCCGAGATTGAACACCGCGAGCCGGCTCGCCTTCGACGGGCCATCGTAGAGCTCGGCGAGGATCGAGTTGGCGACCGGAACGACCGCCGCCGTACCGAGGCCGACGAGCGCCCGCGACGCCGCCAGCCCGACGTAGCTCTCGCCGAGCGCGCCGAGCCCACCCGCGACGCTGGCGATCAGCATGCCGATCGCGATCACGTGGCGGCGCGCGAACCGGTCCCCTGCCCAGCCGAAGCCGAGCGTGGCCGCGGCGTGCGGGATCATGAAGACCGTCTGGAGCAGCCCGATGTCGGAGTCGTCGATCCGGTAGCGAGCCGCGAGATCCGGATACACCGCGAACAGCGCGTTGCGCGCCGCGTAGGAGACGAGGTTCGTGAGCGCGAGGACGACCAGGATCTGCGAGCTCGCGACCCGGCGGGTCATGGCACGCTCGCGGGACCTTCGCGGACGGAGACCTCGTACGTGCCCTCGCCGGCCGCGTCGCCGGCGCCGCGCACGCGGAGCACCGCCTTCGCGTTGGCGGGGACCGCGCCGATCAGCTTCTCGGCGACGCTCTTGCCGGGGAGCTCGCTCCGGGCGACCGGCTTGCCGTCCACGAGGAGCTCGATCGAGAGGTCGATATCGGACGGCGTGACGGTGATGTCGAGGGTGCGCGCGGCGACGTCGGCGGCGATCGCGAAGCAGTCGACATCACCCGACGTCCAGCCGCCGTCGACGCGCGTGCGCTCGGTCGGGAACGCCATCGCGCGCTCGGGGGTGTCGTTCGGCTCGACCTCGGCGTCGGGCTCGATCGGCTTGGCGGTGACCTTGAGCTGGTACGCAGTCTCGGGATTCGAGCGCTCGCCCCCGACGGTGAGGTAGTGGAATGGCGGCGCGCCACTCGGCACGACCGGGACGACGCCGCGGACGATGAGCGCGGCCCCCCGCGGGGCCTTGCGGAGGAGCAACGGCTGGCCGACGCCATCGGCGAGCTCGAGCGCCAGCGCGACGCCCTCGACCGCCGCGATCTCGATGTCGATCGCGTTGCGGGACGACAGCGTCTCGACCGACAGCTTCCAGACGTCGACATCGCCGGCCCAGCCGATGAAGCCGGTGACCGCGTCGCCCGGGATCAGGTCGTTGGCGGTGCCGCGATCGTCGTTGGGCTCGCGCTCGGCCCCCGCGGCCGGCGGGGCGAACGCGGCCGCGACCTCGTACGACACCGGCACGCCGGGCTTGGGCGGCGGCGGCGCGGCCTTCTTGCCCTTGCCCTTGCTCTTCTTCGGGGGCGCGGGAGCCTTGCGCTTGACGATGGCGTAGTAGCGCCCGGGCGTGACGCCGAAGTTCGGGACGCCCTCGCGCGCGCGGACCGCACCGCGATCCGAGCGCGCGATGACGGTGCCGCTCGCGTCCTCGAGATCGAAGGTGAGATCCGCGTCGACCGCGGTGGTGGTCACCGTGAGCGCGCCGACCTCGGTGACGTCGATGCGGTAGTAGTCGGCGTCGGCGTCTAGATCGAGCGTGCCGCGCGCCGAGGCACCGAGGCCGAGCGGCGTCGCGACATCGACGCTGTCGTTGGGCTCGACCTCGTCGGTCGCGCCACCCTGGGCGCCACCATCGGGCAACGTCGGCGACGTGATCACCTCGACGGCGGCGGCATCGCCGGTCCGCTGCTGGCGCTTCTTCTTGCCGCCGCAGCTCGCGGTCGCACCGCCGACGAGCGTGGCCGCGAGGCCGAGGACGAGCAGGCGCGTGCGCACTACGCGACCTTGGACTTCTCCGCGAGGCCAGCGAGGAACTCCGCGGACGACACGACCTTGCCATCGACCCTGATCTCGCCCTTCATCTTGAAGATCTTGCCCTTGCGCAGCGGCACGACCTCGATGATGAGCTGATCACCCGGCGTCACGGCTTTGCGGAACTTCACCGCGTCGATCGCCATGAACAGCATGACGTGCGTCGTCGGATCGAAGGCGACGGCCTTCGACGCGAGGATGCCGCCCGCCTGCGCCATCGCCTCGATCTGGAGCACGCCCGGCATCACCGGGACCCCCGGGAAGTGCCCCTGGAAGAACGGCTCGTTCAGCGTCACGTTCTTGAGCGCGATGACCTTGTCGTCCGTCAGCTCGAGCACGCGATCGATGAGCAGGAACGGATAGCGATGCGGCAGGAGTCCGAGGATCTGCTCGGCCTTCATCACCGGCGGCGGCGGCTGCTCCATGGCGCACGTAGTAGCACGCCCGAGGGGAGAATTGACGCTCGCCCGCAGGGGACGCCGCGCGGCGTTCCGAGCGCTACTTCATCTCGGCGTTGAGCTTCTGCGTCAGGTCGACCGTGGGGTCGGCCCACACGGTGGCGCTCTGATCGATGATCAGGTGAACGCCCTCGGCCTTCGCGATCTTCGCGATCCGCGGCTCGGCCTGCTTCAAGAGCTCCTGGATCAGCTTCGTGCGGTCGGCCGCGAGCTCGCGCTCGAGCTTGACGTACGTCTGCTGCAGCTCGATGAACCGCTTCTCGAGCTCCTCGCGCTTCTGCTTGAAGATGTCCGGCTTCAGCACGGCCTGCTGCTTCTCGAGGTCCGCGCCCTGCTTCTTGAGCTCGTTCTGCTTCTTGTCGAGCTCCGCCTGCTTGGCCTTGCGGGTCTTCTCGAACGCCTCGTTGGCGCGCTTGCCGGCCGGCGTCGTGGAGAGCGTGTTCTCGATGTCGATGATGCCGATCCGCGGGTTCGCGGGCACGGCGGTCTGGCCGATGCCCAGCAGCGGGGAGACCATCAGACCAAGACCGAGACAACCTAGGGCGAGATAACGATTCATATGGACCTCGGGCGCGATCCGGGCGAGGCCCGGCCGAAACGGGAAAGGGGGATCAATACGACGAGTTCGACGGACGGCAAAGCCCGTTGTTCATCGGGACGATCCCAGTACGACCCCAGTGATCAGAAGAAGTTACCGATGGTGAACTCGAACACCAGCGGGTCTTCGCCGCGCTGGGCGTCGAGCGGGATGCCCCACTCGAACCGCAGCGGACCGATCGGCGAGAACCAGCGGAAGCCGAACCCCACCGACTTGCGGATGCCACTGACCAGCGAGTCCGCCCGGAAGCAGGGATCGAACTTGATCGAGATCGACGAGTTCTGGCGTTGCAGGCCCGAGCAGTACCGGTCCTCGAGGTTGTACGCGTTGCCCATGTCGTAGAAGACGACGCCCGAGATGCCGACCTTCTTGAACAGCGGGAACTCGATCTCGCTGTTGAAGATGATCTGCATGTTGCCGCCGAGCGGCAGGCTGCCGAGGGCCTGGCCGACGTCACCCGGGGGCTGGGTCAGGAGCTGCGGACCGAGCGAGCGCGGCGCATAGCCACGGATGTCGTAGATGCCACCGACGAGATAGCGCTCGCTGATCGGCACGCCGAGCGGGTCGGTCGACGTGGTGACGCCGAGCTCGGCGTTGAGCTTGAGGACGAACGGCCCCCAGAGCTGGCGGTAGTGCCGCGCGAAGCCACCCCACCGGATGAACTTGTTCTCGGAGCCCGTGTACTCGCCGGCGTGCTCGACGAACAGCGTGTGGTAGTAGCCGCCGGTCGGGAACAGGCGGTTGTTGCGCGAGTCCCACGAGATCGAGGCTCGCACCGAGCTGGTCACGCCACCACGGAACAGGTTGGCGACGCTGGTCGCCTCGATCGGCACGCTGGTCGCGCCGAGGTTGGTGATGCCGCCGGAGCCGGTCGAGATGCTGACGTCCTCGAGCTTGTAGGTCAGGAACGCGCGCGCCTCGTAGGACAGCGGATAGCCCCACGTGAGCGTGCCACCCGAAGCGTTGCGATAGAACGTGCCAAAGCCGCGGCTCTGGTTGTAGAGGTCGAAGGCGAACGTCCACTGGGTGTCGAGGAAGTACGGCTCGACGAAGCGCAGCAGGAAGAGCTGGCGAAGGCTCGAGAGCTGCGCCTGGAGGGCGAGCGTCTGGCCGCGGCCGAACAGGTTGTTCTGGGAGATCTGCGCCTGGGCGATGAAGTTCTCGACCGACGAGAAGCCGGCGCCGATCTGGAACGTGCCGGTCGGCCGCTCGCTGACCTCGACGTTGACCTCGACGAACTCGTCCGAGCTGCCGCGCTTGGTCGACACCACGACGTTCTCGAAGAAGCCGAGCGCGTTGATGCGGCGCTTGCTGATCTCGAGGTTGGTGTTGTTGAACATCTCGCCCTCGGAGATCTTCATCTCGCGGCGGATCACCTTGTCGCGGGTCTTCGAGTTGCCGCGGATGTTGATGCGCTCGAAGTAGGCGCGCTTGCCGCGCGCGACCTCGAAGGTCAGGTTGATCTTGCGATTCGGCAGATCGACCTTCGTGAGCGGCAGGACGTTCGCGTAGGCGTAGCCCTGGTCCTGGTAGAAGTTCGAGAGCTTCTCGCGGTCCTCGGCGATCATCGTGCGCGAGAACTTGAGGCCGGCGCGGATCTTGATCCTGTCGAGGTTCTTCTCCGGCGAGTCGATGAGGTCACCCTTGAAGGCGACCGAGCCGATCGTGAAGACCGGGCCCTCGTCGACGGGGATCGACAGGTACATGTACTGCTTGTCGCGCGACAGCCGGAGCTGCGGCGTGCCGACCTTGACGTTCGCGTAGCCGCGGTCCCAGTAGTAGGCCGACACCAGCAGCAGGTCGCGCTCGAACGCCTCCTGGCTGTACGTGCCGGAGTCGTTGAGGAACGACATCGCATCCTGGCGCCGCGTCGAGATCGCGGTGCGCAGCTCGTCGTCCGTGATCGTCTGGTTGCCGATGAACTGGACGTCGCGGATCTTGACCTTGGCCTTCTCGTCGACCTTGAAGTAGACGTCGACCTCGGACTCGTTGACCGGCTTGACCTCGTAGTCGACGGTCGCGAGGTAGAAGCCCTTCTGGACGTAGAGCTCGCCGATCTTGTCGCGGTTCTTCTTGACCTTGGAGATGTCGACGATGGCGTCGAGCTCGAGGTCGATGACCTCGTTGATCTTGTCGAGGCCGAGCTCGTCGTGGCCGGCGACCAGCACCTTGCGGATCGAGGGCTTCTCCTTGACCGCGAACGTCAACGTGACGCCGCCGGTCGGGCGGACCTCCGCCTCGACATCGATGTCGGCGAAGAACCCCATCTTCCACATCGCGCGGAGATCCTCGCGCAGCTTGGTGGCGTCGAGCAGCGTGCCCTCCTTCGAGAGCAGCTGGACGCGGATGGCGTCATCCTCCACCTTGCGGTTGCCGCGAAACTGCACGCGCTCGATCGCGCGGCCCTGGAGCCGGAGCGCCTCGTCATTCGCCGTCGCCGCCTCGGGTGCCGGAGCCGGCGTGGGGGTCGGCGTGGGGGTCGGCGTGGGGGTCGGCGGTGCCGGGGGTACGGTTTGGGCGGCGACGCTGGACGACAGCGCGACCAGGCAGCAGATCAACAGGCGCTTCACGGCGCGATCTCCTCGGCATCAGCCCGCGACGTGCCCGGCTCGGCCGGCTCGGGTTGCTCGGTCTGTGCACCTGCCAGCCCGTGGTCCGCGACTTCTTCCATCGCGGTGCCTCGAAAAGCGGAGCTGGTCTCCTCGACGAGGCGACCTCCATCGATCATGCGCATACGGCGTGGCATCAGGCGGGCGAGCTCGGGGTTGTGCGTGACGACCAGCAGCGTCGAGCCGCGCTCGCGGTTGAGGTCGAGGAACAGCTGGTGGATGGCCTCGCCGGTCGCGCGGTCGAGGTTGCCGGTGGGCTCGTCGGCGAGGAGCAGCGCGGGCTCGAGCACCATCGCGCGCGCGAGCGCGACGCGCTGCTGCTCGCCGCCCGACAGCTCGCCGGGACGGTGGGTCAGCCGGTGCGAGAGCCCGACGCGGCCGAGCACGTCGCGCGCGCGGATCCGCGCCTTCTCGGCAGGAATCCGCTGGATCAGCGCGGGCATCATGACGTTCTCGAGTGCCGTGAACTCCGGCAGCAGGTGGTGGAACTGGAAGACGAAGCCGATCTTGCGGTTGCGGAACTCGGCGAGGCGCGAGGCGCTCATCGTCGTGATCTCCTCGCCGTCGAACTTGATCGACCCCGAGGTCGGCAGGTCGAGCGTGCCGAGGATCTGGAGAAACGTGGACTTGCCGACTCCCGACGCGCCGACGACGGCGACCATGTCGCCCGGGTCGAGCGCGAGGTCGATGTCCCACAGCACCGGCAGCGCCTTGCCGCCATGCTGGTAGGCCTTGCCGAGCTTCTTGACGTCGATGCGCGCGCCCTGGGGGCCGCTCGGTGCGCGGATCGGAATCACCGCATCACGGCCATCGCGCCTGGGTGTGCTGGAAGGAGACGCGGCTCGGTCGGTCACAGGGGATTTCTCTAAAGGGCGCAGGAACTTACTCAGCAGTCCTGCAGGTGTCAACGCGCGTTGGGACCATTGCCGCGTCGCAATGGTTGCCTACGCCGACCCCTCAGATCCCGATCGAGATACCGACCGTCCACATCCGCGCGGACAGATCGAAGTCGCCGTAGTCGCTGTCGAGCTCCGTGTTCGAGTACTGGTAGTCGAGCCACAGCGA
The DNA here is from genome assembly GCA_030857245.1 of Myxococcota bacterium. Lineage (GTDB taxonomy): Bacteria > Myxococcota_A > Polyangia > Haliangiales > Haliangiaceae > JABFXX01. The sequence continues at coordinate 14,283 of JALZOI010000006.1, read as the reverse complement.
CGCCGCGCCGATCCCCGCGCTGAACCGATACTCGATGCCGGCGCCGAACACGAGGCCGTTGCCGGCCATGTCGTAGCGCTCGTCCTCGGTGCTGAGCCACGTTCGCTGCACGCCGAGCCGGCCGTACGGCTCGAACCCATCGCCGAGCGGCAGGTTCAGCTTCGCGGACACCGAGCCCTGATAGACGTCGGTCTTGCCCGTGTTGGACCACTGCATGTCGAACCCGGTGAGCGCACCCTCGATCGAGAGCCGGCTCAACCGTGAGCCCAGCACCAGCCGCCCACTGCGGCCGACCGAGTCCATCTCGCCGGTGCCGGCATCGAGCGAGGGGCCGGTCCCGACGCCGAGACCGATGTAGCCACCGGCCGAGGCGACTCCCGAGGAGGCTGCGAGCAAGATCACGGCGAGTGCGGCGCGCTTCATGACGCGCGTACACAAGCATCCGTCGTGCCACCCGGCAACCCGGTGATTTCACGCGCCCGCGTGGCACGCGCTGTGGCCACTCCTTCACACGTCCACCCACACACCGGGCGCCCCGGCGATACCCGAGACCGCGCGGAGCCGCGCGGCCGCTCAGTGACGCATGCCGGCAGCGGGGCGGACCCGCGCCGCGAGCAGCGCCGGATAGAGCGTCGCGGCGATCGAGATCAGCACCCCGGCGAGCGCGGCGGCGAGCACGGACTGGGGATCGACGTGGATCGGCAGCCGGTCGATGTAATAGACGTCCGGGTTGAGCGGCAGCCCGAACTTCTTGCCGGCCCAGCAGCCGGCCAGCCCGGTCGCGACGCCGAGGACGGTCCCGATCAGGCCGATCATCAGGCCCTGGATGGCGAACAGCTGCGTCATCCCGATATCCGAGGCGCCGAGCGTCTTGAGCAGCGCGATCTCGCGCGCCTTCTCCACGACGACCATGATCAGATTTCCGACGATCGAGAACGACGCGACGAGGATCACGATGCCGAGCACGAGGAACATCGCGATCTTCTCGAGCTTGAGTGCGGCGAACAGGCTGCGGTTGAGCTCGCGCCAGTCCTGGATGCGATAGCCCGGGCCGAGCGCCTTCTGGATCAGGCCGACGCCGTCCTCGGTCGGGACATAGCGGGCGGTGTCGTCGGGATCGCCGATCCGGATCTCGATGCCATCGACCGCGTCGCCGCGATCGAGGAAGTCCTGCAGCGAGTCGAGCGTCACGTAGACGTACTTGAGGTCGTACTCGTACATGCCGGTGTAGAAGACGCCGGCGACGCGGTAGTCGCGGTTGAACGGGATCGGCGTGCCGGTCGCGTCGGGGTTCGACGGATCCGAGAGCGGCGAGACCACGCGGACCTCCTCGCCCGTGTAGAGGTGCGTCTGCTTGACGAGCTCGCGGCCGACGAGGATGCCCGGCAGCGCCTGGGTCCGGCGCGACAGGCTGGGCTCGAGCGGGACGTCGATGACGCGGACCGCGCCGTCCTCGAACGAGGTCTCCGACGAGAAGTCGATCGGCTCGTCGTCGTCGTCGAGCGCGAGCAGGTCCGCGGGCGGCGGGTCCATCAGCTTCGGATCGACGCGGTCGCGCGCGATCAGCTCGGCGGCGTCGCCGCCGAACGGCGGCTCGTCGGTGCGCGCCGGCGTGCCGAGCGTGCTGTCGTCGGGGCTGGCCTGGTCGGGGGTCGAGAAGTCGATCGGCGCGCCGGGGCTCGCCATGTCGTCGGGCGGCGGATCGATCGCGTCCGGCTTGCGGGGCTGCTGCGGGATGCTGCGGTCCTCGCTGTCGTCGACGAGCGGCTGGAGCCGCTGCATCGCCTCCTTGTCCTCGAGATCGGAGATCAGGTCGGTGACCATGCCGACCGTCGCCGGATCGATCCCCTTGATGATCACGTTCATCCCGTTGTTGTTCGCGGCGATCACGACCTCGCTCACCGCGTAGGGGCTCGAGGCGAGCACGCCCGGGATGCGGTCGATCTTCGCCTTGGCCTCGCGCCAGTTCACGAACTCGCCGTCCTCGCGCGTGATCTGGATGTGCGCGTTCGACCCGAGGATCTTGTCGCGGAGGTCGGACTCGAAGCCGCTCATCACCGAGAGCACGCACACGAGGGCGGCCGTGCCGATCCACACGCCGCCGATCGGCACCGTGGTGAAGAACGTGAAGAATGCGCGGATCGTTCCGAAGAACATCGCGAGCCCGGCGACCGCGAAGCCGGCGAGCTGCGTCACGCTGAGGATCTGGAGGATCGGCGTCAGCGTGTCGTCCTCGGGGTGGAACATCGGGACGGTGCCGCGGTCGAGGAGCCGGGTCGCGATCAGCGATCCGAGCGCCAGCACGATGCCGAACCCGAAGAGGATCGTCGCCGCCTTCGAGTAGCGGAGGATCCCCCACGCCATCACCACGGCGAGGAACGCGCCGGTGGCCAGGCCGAGCTGCTGGGCGGGCACCGGCGGCAGCGCGTCCTGCCACGCCGCGATCATCAGGAACCCCGCGAACAGCAGCCCGACCAGCGCCGCCGCGCGGGCGCGCTTGGTGACCTTCGTCTTGAACACGAGCAGGTAGCGCCACGCCACGAACGAGCGGTAGCCGAGGCCCGCGAACAGGTCGATCTTGCGCATCGACGCGAACACGCGACCGATGCCGAGCGACAGCAGCGCGAGGCCGCCGATCACGAGGAGCCAGTACGTCAGCTGCGCGCGGAGGCCCACCGGCGGCACCTCCCACTTGTCCTCGCCGATGAGGATCGCGCCCGCGTAGACGTGCGAGGCGTAGAGCACGCCGGCGATCAGCAGCACGAGCCCGACGCCGACCTCGAGCGAGCTGCGGCCGAGCGCCGGCGGCTCGACCGGCGTCTCGTCACCGAAGCCGCTGCGGTCCGCGAGATCGTCGGGGAACAGGTGGAACACGGCGCGCACGAGCGCGAGCACGCCCGCCACGATCGGCCCGTACATGATCACGTAGCTGCCCCCGGCGCGGTCCGCGGAGCCGTAGGTCATCATCGTCACGACGACGCCGACGAGGATCAGCGCGATCCCGGTCACGAGCTCGACGAGCCCGCGCGGACGGTGGGGGTTCGGGGACCGGGTGGACATCGCGCTCGCTTACTCCGGCCGCATCAGCGGGAACAGGATGACGTCGCGGATCGAGTCCTGCCCCGTCAGCAGCATGGTGAGCCGGTCGATGCCGATGCCCTCGCCTGCCGTCGGCGGCAGCCCGATCTCGAGCGCCCGGCAGTAGTCCTCGTCGTAGTCCATCGTCTCGGCGGCGCCCGCCTGCTTGCGGCGCATCTGCGCCTCGAACCGCGACCGCTGATCGTCGGGATCGTTGAGCTCGGAGAACCCGTTCGCGATCTCCTTGCCGTTGACGAACAGCTCGAAGCGATCACAGAACGCGCCATCCGCATCGTTCTTGCGCGCGAGCGGCGACACCGCGAGCGGGAACTGGGTGAGGAACGTGGGCTGCACGAGCTTGGCTTCGGCGGTGGCTTCGAACAGGAGGTACCCGAGGTGCCCCGCCGCCACGCGGCGCTGCTCCGGCGAGTCATAGCGTTGCAGGAGCGCGTCCGCCAGCTGCGCGCGGCGGCTCGGGTCCTTGAAGGCGGCAACCGTCTCGGCGTGCTCGAAATTTCCGGCATGTTCGGCGGCGACGCCGCTGAGCAGGACGTGCGCGATGTCGGCCGCCGGCACGCCGCGCGTGATCGCCGTCTCGGCGGCGAACGCCGGATCCTCGAACACCCGGTCGGCCTCGGCGACGCCGCCGAGGTTCCGCACCGCATCGCGGATCGACAGCCGCTGCCACGGCCCGGCGAGGTCGATCTCGACGCCGTCCCACGTGACCTTCGTGCTCCCATTGACCTCGTTCGCGAGCTCGACAACCATCGTCTCGGTGAGGTCCATGAGGTCGGTGTACGTCGCGTACGCCTGGTAGAACTCGAGCATCGTGAACTCGGGGTTGTGCCGGCGCGACAGGCCCTCGTTGCGGAAGCTGCGGTTGATCTCGTAGACCCGATCGAAGCCGCCGACCACGAGCCGCTTGAGGTAGAGCTCCGGCGCGATCCGCATGTACAGCTTCATGTCGAGCGCGTTGTGGTGCGTCACGAACGGCCGCGCCGCCGCACCGCCGATGATCGGGTGCATCATCGGGGTCTCGACCTCGAGGTACTCGCGCGCGTCGAGGAAGCGGCGGATGCCGCGGACGATCTTCGAGCGCTTGCGGAAGACGTCGCGGACGTCGGGGCTGACCGCGAGGTCGACATACCGCTGGCGGTAGCGCTGCTCGACGTCGGTGAGGCCGTGCCACTTGTCGGGCAGCGGGCGGAGCGACTTCGTCAGGATCCACAGCCGGTTCACCAGGATCGAGAGCTCGCCGCGCCTGGTCCAGAATGCGGGGCCCTCGGCGGCGACGATGTCGCCGGCGTCGAGCTGCGGCAGCACGTTCGCGAAATCGTCGGCGGCCATGCTGTCGACGTTGAGGTAGAGCTGGAGGTCACCGGTGGTGTCGCGGATCGGCGCGAACACGGTCTTGCCCATGCCGCGCTTCACCATGACGCGACCGGCGACGCGCATCGGCGTGCCGTCGATCGGGGTGATCGCCTCGGGGGGCGCCTTCTCGGCCCTAGGGCTCGCGGCGGCCTGGCCGGGCGTCGCCGGGGCTTTCGGCGTGGGCGCCGCGACCTCCGGCTTGGTGGCCAGGTACCTCGCGCGGACGGCGGCGAGCGAGATCGCGGGACCGATGTCGTTGCGATACGGATCGCTGCCCGCGCTGCGGAGCGCCCCGGCTTTCTCCCGGCGCTCGTTGATGATGCGGTCGAGGGTCTTCTCGGGAGGAGGATCGGGCGGCCGCGACGACATGGCGGCGCACCATACAACATCCGGTCGCCGTCACCCGTGCGATCGCGGCGTGCTATCACGCCGGCATGCGTCGCCTGGTCGCTGCCGGTCTGCTCGCGTTCACCGTCGTGGCTTGTCGCGGCGACAAGGCGCAGGACAAGGCGCCGCCGAGCGCCGAGCCGGCCGTCACCGCGACCCGACCTCCCGAAGATCCCTGTGCGAAGGGGAAGCTCGAGGGGGCGCTGACGTGGATCCACGATGATTACGCGGGCGCCCTCGCCTGCGCGAAGCAGCGGGGGGTGCCGCTCGTGCTCGACCTGTGGGCGCCGTGGTGCCACACGTGCCTGTCGATGAAGTCGACGGTGTTCACCGATCCATCGTTCGCCGCGGTCGCCCCGAAGTTCGTGTTCGCCGCGCTCGACACCGATCGCGACGTCAACGCCCCCGTCGTCGAGAAGTTCGCGCTCTCCGCGTGGCCGACGTTCTACGTGATCGGCCCCGACGAAGCCGTGCTCTCGCGCTTCATCGGCGCGGCCAGCGTCCCGCAGTTCCAGGCGTTCCTCGCCGCCGGCGCGCGCGCCCTGACCGGCGCTGCGGCCGGCGCGGATACCCACCTGCTCGCCTCCGAGCGCGCCCTCGCGGTGAAGGACTTCGCGACGGCCGAGACCGAGCTCGTCGCGGCGCTCGCGGCCGCGCCGGCCGACTGGCCCCGCAAGCCCGACGCGCTCGTCGCGCTGATGAGCACGAAGAGCAAGCGCGGCGATCACGCCGGCTGCGTCACGATCGCCGAGCAAGCGATGGGCGCCACCGGGAACGCCGCGAGCGCGAGCGACTTCCTCTATCACGCGATGACGTGCGCCGATGGCCTGGTCGCCGGCGACGGCGAGGCCGGCGACGCCCGCGGTCGCGCCAAGGATCCGAAGCGGGTGGCGCGCGCCACGAAGCTTCGCGAGCGTGCGGTCGCTCGCTGGCAGCAGCTGCTCGCGGATCCGGCGGCGCAGCTGTCGGTCGACGATCGCTCCGATGCGATGGCGAACCTGCGCGAGGCGCTGATCGTCCTCGGCAAGCCCGAGCAGGGCAAGGCGATCGCCGAGCAGCAGCGCCGAATGCTCGACGAGGCCGCCGCGAAGGCGGCGAACCCGATGGCGGCGATGACGTACAACTGGCCGCGCGCCGAGGTCTACGTGTTCCTCGGCCGCCCGCTCGAGCTGGTCTCCGCACTCGAGAAGTCGGCCGCGGATCTCCCGAGCGAGTACGACCCGCCGGCGCGGCTCGGCTGGATCTACCTCCAGGCCGGCAAGCTGCCGGAGGCGGCGAAGTGGACCGATCAGGCGGTCCGCCTCGCGTACGGGCCGCGGAAGATCCGCGTGCTCAATCAACGCGCCGAGATCGCCGCGAAGCAGCAGGATCGCTCCGCCGAGCGGCTGTTCCGCGAGGAGATCATCAAGACCTACGAGGCGCTGCCGCCCGGCCAGGCGCAGCCCGACGCGCTCGCGAAGGCCCGGCAGGCGCTCGCCGACCTCGACGCGTCCGCTGCGGGCAGCGGCGGCGCGAACTGACGCGGGATCCGACGGGTACCTGGTCAACCTTTGCGCGGGCGCACCGGCGCGCTCGCCCGCCCGGGGTACGATCGCCGGGTGAGCATCGCGGGCGACGATCCGGCGCCATGGAACCTGCTGCACGACGGCACGGTCACCGCCCTCGCGCGCGAGGCAGACACGCTGCTCGTCACGATCGATGTGCCGTACGTGCGCGTGAGGTTCGGCGGCACCGGCACGTTCGTGCTTCGCCTCGCCGGCTGCGACGGCATCAGCTACCAGCCGTACGACGAGCCGCTGCTGTACGAGCTCGACGCCATCGCCTCGAGTCAGCCCGATCTCGACGTCACCAGCTTCCAGGGCGGCGCCATCGTCGTCAGCGGTAACGCGGGCGTGATGCGGCTGCGCTACGCGAACCTCGCGATCACGCTCGACACCGGTGCCGAGGTCACGCTCGCCGAGCTCGACGCCCACGTCCGCAGCTACAGGGACGACTGGAGCGCTCGCACCGAGCCTCGCGGCAGCTCGTGACCGCGCCCGGCGCGCGGCCACCATGGCTGGCGACGGCTGCGCGCAGCACTACGCCTTGGGCGTGTCGGCGCTCTTGAGCAGGTACGTCCGGATCAGCTCGTCGAGGTCGCCATCGAGCACGCCGCTGACGTCGCTGGTCTTGAGCTCGGTGCGGTGATCGTTGACCTGCTGGTACGGGAACAGCACGTAGCTGCGGATCTGCGAGCCCCACTCGATCTTGATGCGGTTCTTCGCATCCTCGGCGGCTTTCGCCTCGCGCTTCGCGAGCTCGTAGTCGTAGAGCCGCGCGCGCAGCAGCTTGAATGCCTTGTCCTTGTTCGCGTGCTGGCTGCGCTCGTTCTGGCACTGCACGACCACGCCCGTGGGGAGGTGCGTGATGCGCACCGCCGAGTCGGTCTTGTTGACGTGCTGACCACCGGCGCCGCCGGCGCGGTAGGTGTCGATCCGGAGATCGCCGTCGTTGATCTCGACCTCGATGTCGTCGTCGATGTCGGCGGTCACGGTGATCGCCGCGAACGACGTCTGGCGCCGGCCCGCGCCGTCGAAGGGCGACACGCGAACGAGCCGGTGCACGCCGTTCTCGGCCTTGAGCAGGCCGTACGCGAAGTCGCCTTCGACCATGAACGTGGCGCTCTTGATCCCGGCTTCCTCGGCCGGGGTCTCGTCGAGAACCTCGACCTTCCACTGCTTGCGATCGGCGTAGCGGATCACCATGCGCATCAACATCTGCGCCCAGTCCGACGCATCGACGCCGCCGGCCCCCGCCGAGATCTGGACGATCGCGCCGCCCCCATCGAGCTCGCCCGACAGCATCCGCTTGAACTCGATGTCATCGAGCGCCTTGCGCACGTTGCCGACGGCGGCCTCGGCCTCCTTCGCGGAGTCCTCGTCGCTGGCCTCCTCGGCGAGCTCGAGCAGGACCTCGGCATCCGAGAGCGCGCGCACCTGGCTGTCGTAACCGACCACGATCTGCTCGAGCTGCTTCTTGTCGCGCAGCACGGTCTTCGCCTTCTTCTGGTCATCCCAGAAGTTGGGGCGCGACGCGATCGAGGACAGCTCCTCGATCTTCAGGCGCTTGTGATCGACGTCAAAGTAACCTCCGGAGCTCCACGACCTTCTGGCCGAGCTCCTTCAGCTGCGTCCTGACGACGCGGGGATCGACACTCTCGATCGGCATGGCCGGAGGTCTTACCACAGCTGCCGCCCCCCGACGATCGCGACGATCGCGCCGGCGGCTGGCCGCTCAGCTCGCCCGCGTGCTGCGGATCTGGACGAGGTTGCCCTCGCCGAGCGCGACCGGGTAGTTGCCGGTGAAGCAGGCCGAGCAGTAGCCGGCGCCCGAATCCTCGCCCTTCACCGCCGTCATCATGCCCTCGTGCGACAGGTACGCGAGCGAGTCGCACGTCACGTAGCGCCCGATCTCCTCGACCGAGTGCGACGCGGCGACCAGCTCGCTCCGGGTCGGCGTGTTGATGCCGTAGAAGCAGGGGTGCGTGGTCGGCGGCGCGCTGATCCGGAGGTGGACCTCGCGGGCCCCGGCGCCGCGCAGCATCTTGACGATCTTGCGCGAGGTCGTGCCGCGGACGAGCGAGTCATCGACGACGATCACCCGCTTGCCGTCGACGATCGACCGCACCGGCGACAGCTTGAGGCGGACGCCGAAATGGCGGATCGAGTCTTGCGGCTCGATGAACGTGCGGCCGACGTAGTGGGAGCGGATGAGGCCCATCTCGAACGGCACGCCGCTCTCCTTGGAGTAGCCGATCGCGGCGGGCACGCCGGAGTCGGGCACCGGGATGACGACGTCACCCTCGGCCGGCGCCTCCTGCGCGAGCCGCCGCCCCATCTTCTCGCGGGCGCGATACACCGACTTGCCGTTGAGCAGGCTGTCGGGCCGTGCGAAGTACACGTGCTCGAAGACGCAGAACGTCGGCGCGGTGCGGTCGAGGACGCGGTGGCTGGTCATCCCGCCCTTCTCGATCACCACGATCTCGCCGGGCTCGACCTCGCGGATGAACTCCGCCTCGATCAGGTCGAACGAGCAGGTCTCGGACGACAGCACGAAGGCGTCCTTGAGCCGGCCGATCGTGAGCGGGCGGAACCCGTTGGGGTCGCGGACGCCGATCATCTTCTCGTCGTGGGTGAGCAGGACGATCGAGTAGGCCCCCCGGACCCGGCGGAGCGCCGAGACCAGCTTGCCGATCAGGTCGGGCTCTCGGGCCTTGGCCATCAGATGAACGATGACCTCGGTGTCGCTCGAGGTCTGGAAGATGGACCCCTGGGCCTCGAGCTCGGCCCGCAGCTCGCTCGCGTTGACCAGGTTGCCGTTGTGGGCGATCGACACCGCGCCCGCGGAGTACTCGAAGACGAAGGGCTGCGCGTTCCGCAGCTCGGAGCTGCCGGCCGTGGAGTACCGGATGTGCCCGATCGCCGTGGTTCCCGGCAGCTTGGCGAGGGCGTCCCTGTTGAAGGCGTCCGAGACCAGCCCCATGGCCACCTGCTGGCGGAGCTTGCCGTCCCGGGCGGCGACCAGGCCGGCCGACTCCTGTCCCCGGTGCTGCAAGGCGTGCATACCCAGGTAGGCGATGTTGGCCGCTTCGTCGTGTCCATGGATGCCGAAGACGCCACACATGGCCCCCACTTAGCATGTGGGGGGGATCGCCAGTAGCAAACTTGTGGATCTGGTCGGACTGGCTTACCTTTTTCGGGCGTGGCTCGTCTCCTCTGGCGCGATGCACAGGGCATCGAGGGATCTCTCGATCTCGCATCTACAGAGATCAAGGTCGGCCGCGCCATGGACTGCGCCATCCGCACCGACGACGCGATGGTCTCGCGCCATCATTCGAGGATCTTCTGGGGTGGTGGCGGTTACGTCCTCGAAGACCTGTCGTCGGCCAACGGCGTCTACTTCCAGGAGCAGCGCGTCCAGAGCCACCTGTTCAAGCATGGCGATGCCGTGCGGTGCGGCAGCCTGTGGCTGCGGTTCGTCGATGTTGGCGGCGCGAGCGTCGGACCGGCGGCGGCGCCGGGCCCCGGCCCTGCCCCGATGATGCAGCACCCCGGCATGGGCGCGATCGCGCCGGCGGGCCCCACCGGTCACGTCAACGCGATCGGTGCACCCGGGATGCACCAGGGGCCGCAGGCCAACGCCCCCGCGATCTCCGCGGGCCCGAACGAGAGTGACGTCGAGATCCGCGTGCTGCGCCGCCGGGTCGAGCAGCTGCAGACCGAGCTCCGGGTCTACCGCGCGAACAAGTTCAACCAGGACACCGCGCGGCGGATGGAAGATCTCGAGAACGACCTCTCGATGATCGAGATCGAGCGCGACAACCTGAAGACCCGCCTCGATCGCGCGGAGCAGCAGCTCACGCTCGAGTCCGGCAGCGTCAAGGTGAAGCGCGCACTCGAGATCGCCGCCGCGACCGCCGAGACCTCATCGTCGCTCAACGACCTGCTGTCGAGCCTGCGCATCGAGGTGATGGCGGCCGAGGGCGAGTTCGAGCAGTACGCGCAGAACATGCCGCGCGCGAGCTACGAGCTGATCCGCCAGTCGCTCAAGGAAGCGCAAGGCCGCTGCGACGAGGCCCGCGAGATGTTGCGCAAGCTCCGCGAAGTCGCCGAGTAGCCGAGGACGAGGACGAGCACGGGCACGTGACCGACACGTGCACGAATCCCTACCGACCGGTCATGCAGCTAGAGGTGCTTCGGCAGGTAGTCGAGGCCGACCCAGAGCAGGCCGTGCGCGGCGGTCAGGATCCCCGCCATCCACAGCGTGGTCATGAAGCCCTGGATCTCGATCCACTTCTTGCGCTGGAAGATCCGCACCGTCGCGAGGAGCAGCATCATGTTGACGAAGAACGGCATCACGAAGCCGAGCGCACCGAGCGTGGCGAGGTTGAGCACCGGCGTCAGCGCCCAGTAGAGCCCGGTGTTGAGCGCCGCGAACACGAGCGCGATCAGCGGCGTCGCCCACTTGTTGGGGACGAGCACCTTCGGGTTCTTGCGGGCCGCGATCCAGAACACCAGCCCGAACACGACGAGCCGAACGCCGAGCTTGATCAGGACGCCAGTGACTCCGGTCATGGCGCCGAGCATGGCACGGCGGTCTCCACCGCACCAGCGCGCGTCCGGCGGCGACCGACGAGGAGCGCGAGCGCGAGCAGGAGCACGCTGGCCGCCGCGCCGGTGCGCGATCGGGGAGCCACCGGCCCCGCCGCGCGCGACGGTGGGATCGTGGGTTCGTGTTCGGCGAGCTGCGCGAGGCCGCAGCTGTACGGGATGTCGAGCACGGTGGTCGCGACCAGCTCGGTGATGCCGGCGTCCCAGCGGGCCGTCACCTCGTAGTGACCCTCGATGCCGCGGCGTGCGAGATCGAGATCGACGGTCTCGACGTGGCGAGCGCGCGGGGCGAGCGAGACGATCTCGAGCGCCGAGCCCTCGCGAGGGCCCGTGAAGACGAGCTCGAAGCTGCGGCGGTGGCCCGTGAGGGTCACGCGGAGATCGTCGTGATCGATGCGGTCCGCGACGACGCGCATCGGGATCGTGATCGGCTCGTCGGTGGTGTTCGTGAACGTGAGGTCGAGGTGGCCGGCGCGGATCGCGACATCGATCGTGTACGGGGCTCGCGGCCGCAGGCGGCTCCGGGCGGCCGCACTCCCGATGCTGCAGACGAGCAGGAACAGGAGCGACACCAGGGTTGTCAGCGGGTGCGTACGCATCGTCACGATGTGGAACGCAGAATCTCTGCCGAAGATCCCCGGATATTTCCCAGGTGATTTCTGCCGGTTAGCCAGTTCCAATTGTATCCGCCCAAATACAAGTCTCGACAAGTGTCAGCCGTTCGTTACAATTCAGAACATGGCGGACGTCTTCGCCCACCCCCGAGCCCAGCGCCAAGCCACCGCACGCCTTCGCCGGCGCCGCGACGACCTGTGGATCGCCTCCACGGCCCTCCTTGCCGCCCTGTTTGCCCTGCCGTTCGCGCAGAGCTCGTGGCATGGGCCTGAAGTCGCTTCGGTCCTCGCCATCGCAGCGACCGCGCTGTTCGCCGGTCAGCGCTGGGCGATCGCGGTGATCGTGGTCGCCGAGCTCCTGCTGATGCCCACCATGTGGCCGCGCGCCTTCGTCGGCGATGCCGATCTCATCCCCCGCCTCGTCGCGCTCGCGACCGTGGCGGCCGTCGTCCCCGGCGTGCTGTCGATGCGCCGCGCCGCCGCCGCCCTCGTGCTGATCACCGATCGCGCGCGGACCCGTCAGAACTGCCGGCGGTTCCACACCGGCCTCGTGCTCATCGGGTTGCTGGCCGCGGTGTTGCCGCTGGTCTGAGCGCGCGCGCGGTCGCATCGAGCAGCGGCTGCGTGGTGACCGGCTTGCCAGTGGCCTGCTGCATCCACAGGTCCGGCAAGATCGCGCCGAGCCGGGACACGCGCTCGAACTCCTTCGCGAAGACCGCGCTCGGCTTGCCGGCGAGGTGCTCCTCGACCTGGAACGCGATCAGGTGCCCGAGCACGTAGTTGAAGAGGTACAGCGGCGACGCGATCGTGTGGCTGTAGATGCCGAGCAGCGCGCTGCTGGGACCGCCGAGCGTAGGCGCGTAGTAGCGATCCCACGTCGCGCGTGCGATCCGGACGGTCGCCTCGCGGAGCTCGGCCGCGGTGGCGCCGGGGTGATCGTAGAGCCAGCGCCAGACGTCGAGCTCGACGAGCGCCGAGCCGGCGATCTCGCGCGTGTTCCAGTACGCATCGAGCACGCGCAGGCGCTCGACCTCGGCACCGGGCGACGGCCGGCCGAGCAGCTCGAGATCGCGCGCCTGGAACAGGAACGCGAGCGCCTCGGTGAACGCCGTGTTCGGCACGCCGGCGAGCAGCGTGTAGTCGATGTCGTAGAGCGAGAAGGTCTGCTCGACGTTGTGCCCGAGCTCGTGAACCGCGATGTTGTAGCCCTTGTAGTCCATGCCGCCGGCCTCGACGCGCGTCCGCAGGTGCGCCTTGTCACCGCGCCGCTCGGCCCCCATCGCGTGGCCCGCGCCGCGCGACGGATCGACGTTGATCTTCGACGCGAGGTACGCCGCACGCGCCGGTGTGAAGCCGAGCTGCCGGAGGATGCGCGGCAGATCCTTCGCGAACGCGGCGGCGGTCGGGTACCGCCGCTTGGTGAGCTTGTCGAGCTCGGTCTCGGAGCCCGACGCGCCGAACTCGTACCAGAGGTCGTGCGGCTCGAGCTTGCGCCCGAGGCGCTTCTCCATCTCGCGCGCGGCGTCGACGGCGAGCGGTGACTCGAGCAGCTGGACGAGCATCTCGCGCACGCGCGGCTCGGGGATCTCGGCGCCCGTGAACGCCCGCTCGAGGCGAGTCGGCGCGATCGGCGAGAACTTGTCGATCGCGCGGGCGGCGAGGAAGTGCGCGCGGACGTGCCCGAACCGGGTATCAGGCTCCCGATCCGCGTCGCCGACGAGGTGCGGGACGCCCGGCTTGGCGTCGGGTGCCGGCGTGGTCGCGCGGTTGGCCGGCGCGTCCTTCTCGACGGTGCCGGCCGCGGCGACCGCGATGGTGTTCGCGAACGGATCCCAGTCGAGCTGCGGGTTGTCGATGACGACGCGCGGGATCGTCTGGGTGACGATGCGCTCCATCACCTTCGCGATCGTGCGCTGCTTCGCGAGACCTTCGGCGTCCGCGTAATTCGCCTTGAGCTCGTCGCGCAGGTTCCAGTGACTGATCAGCCGCTTCCCCGGCGGGAACCGGCGCTTGCCGTCCTCGCCGAGGACGTGGTGCATCCACAGGTTGTAGCCGGCGATGTACTGATCGGCGGCGACGTCGACGGCGCTGGCGGCCTGCGCGAGCGCGCCCGGCACGCGGGTGTCGAACTTGCCGGTCAGCCGGACCTTCGCCCACATCTTGCGCGAGTAGCCCGCGCTGTCGCGCAGGCGATCGGCGAGCGTCGTCAGCGGGAAGTTGAGGAGCGCGGCGAACGCGACCTTCGACGTGAACAGGTCCTCGGTGACGTGCGCCGACGCGTCGTACGCGGCGAACAGCCGATCGACCGGCTGCATCGGGCCGGTATCGACCTCGGTGTGCCAGCGGACGGTGCGGCCGAGCTCGAGGAAATGTCCAGCCAGCTGCTCGAGCGTGCGCTGCAGCCGATCGAACAGCAGCTCCTTCGCGCCCTCGGTGACGAACTGCTCGACGCAGAACGCGACGAGGTCGCCGTCACTGGCGCGCCACAGCGCGGCGACCTGGTCGACCCCGGCCACGATTCGATCCTGGTGGGCGGCGCCGTGCTTCGCGAGCAGCTGCTCCTTGGCCCCGGCGATCGAGGCGGGCGAGGCTGCCTCGTCCACGGGCGGCGTGACCCGCGGCGCGTTCCACGCCACCGGCGGCTTCGGCGGCGGGTGCGGCGCCGGCGCCGCCGTGACGACGGG